>CALFYN010000868.1 GCA_937952345.1 uncultured Acidobacteriota bacterium | reverse complement strand
TCGCGTTGCGTGCGGGGTTGCCGGACACGGTGCCTGGGGTGACGATCAATCGCTTTTGCTCCTCGGGACTGCAGTCGATTGCGATGGCGGCGGACCGGATCCGCGCGGGCGGGGCGGAAATTGTGATTGCGGGCGGGGCGGAATCGATGAGCATGATTCCGATGACGGGGGTGAAATTCGCGCCGAATCCCTGGTTTGTGGATCACCGGCCGGAGTTGTACATGGGGATGGGGTTGACGGCGGAACAACTTTACAAGAAATACGGTGTGAGCCGCGAGGACCAGGACGCATTCTCGTATCGCAGCCACCGCAACGCGCTGCAGGCGCAGGCGGAGGGGAAGTTTGACCGGGAGATCGTGCCGCTGGAGGTCAGCCGCACCACGCTTGCGGATGGCAAACCTGTCACGAAGAACTTCCTGTTCGGAAAGGACGAGGGGCCGCGCGCTGATACATCGATGGAGGCTCTGGCGAAGTTGCGGGCCGTGTTTGCGGCTGACGGGACGGTAACGGCGGGCAATTCATCGCAGACCAGCGATGGGGCGGCGGCGGCGATTGTGATGTCGGAGCGGAAGGCTCGCGAATTGGGGCTGCAGCCGCTGGCGCGTTTTGCCGGTTTCGCGGTGGGCGGCGTGCCTCCGGAGATCATGGGGATCGGGCCGGTGGTGGCCATTCCAAAAGTGCTGCGGCAGGCGGGGTTGAAACTGGCGGATATCGAGGTCACGGAACTGAACGAGGCCTTCGCGGTGCAGGCGCTGGCGGTGATTCGCGAATCCGGATTGGACCCGGAAACCGTAAACGTGAATGGCGGCGCGATCGCGCTGGGGCATCCGCTGGGTTGCACCGGGGCAAAGCTGACGGCGACGCTGCTGCGCGAGATGGAGCGCCGCAAGGCGAAATATGGCATGGTAACGATGTGCGTCGGCGGCGGGCAGGGCGCGGCCGGCATCTTCGAACGGCTGAATTAGGAAGGACATTATGGCAACGGCATCGATGGCGCTACCGAAGACGAAAGGCGGGGCGTTCCTGCTGGAATCGCGGGTTCCGGAGGAGATTTACACTCCGGAGGATTTCACGGATGAGCATCTGGATGTAGCGCGCACCGCGGATGAATTCTGGCAGAAGGAGATTCTGCCGAATGTGGAAAAGATCCAGCATCAGGAGCCGGGGGTGGCGCAGGCGGTGTTGCGCAAGTCGGCGGAACTAGGGCTGACGGCGGTGATTCTGCCCGAAGAATACGGCGGGATGGAGTTGGATCTGACGTCGATGATGATTGTGGCGGAGCGGCTGTCGCGGGATGGATCGTATTCGGCGTGGCATGGCGCGCATACGGGCATCGGGACGCTGCCGTTGCTGTTTTACGGGACGGCGGAGCAGAAGCAGCGCTACCTGCCGCGGCTGGCAAAGGCGGAGTTGATTGCGGCCTACTGTTTGAGTGAGCCACAGGCTGGTTCCGATGCACTGGCGGTAAAGACGCGGGCGGATTTGAGCGAAGACGGCAAGCACTACATTCTCAACGGGCAGAAGATGTGGATCACCAACGGCGGACACGCCGATTTGTACACGATCTTCGCCAAGGTGGGCGGGGAGAAGTTTACGGCGTTTCTGGTGGAGCGGGCATGGGCGGGCGTGAAGCCCGGAGCCGAAGAGAAGAAGATGGGGATCAAGGGATCCTCGACCACACCGATTTATCTCGACAACGTGAAGGTGCCGGTGGAGAACGTGCTGGGCGAGGTGGGCAAGGGTCATCACATCGCCTTCAATATTCTCAACATGGGGCGGTTCAAGCTGGGGCCGTTCGCCACGGGCGGGGCGAAGGGTGTGCTGCAGGCGTGTTTGAAATACGCCAAGGAGCGCAAGGCGTTCGGGAAATCCATCGGGGATTTCGGGATGATCCAGCATAAATTGGCGGAAATGGCGATCCGGATTTATGCCGTGGAAACCATGAGTTACCGTGTGGTGGGGATGATCCAGGCGGCGCTGGGCGATTTTTCGTGGTCGCAGCCGGAGGCCTCGCAGCGAATGCTGAAGGCGGTGGAGGAGTTCGCCATGGAGTGCTCGTACATGAAGGTGTACGGGTCGGAGATGTTGGATTATGTGGTGGATGAAGGCGTGCAGATCCACGGCGGCTATGGTTACCACCAGGATTACATGGTGGAACGGGCTTACCGCGATTCGCGCATCAACCGCATTTTCGAAGGCACGAATGAGATCAATCGTATGCTGGCGACGGGGATGCTGTTGAAGCGGGCGCAGAAGGGAATGCTGCCGCTGGTGGATGCGGTGAAGAAGGTGCAGGCGGAGGTACTGGCGGGTCCGGTGTTGGGGGCGGCGCTGGATGAGGCGGCCATGGTGAGCAATGCGAAGAAAGTGGCGCTGCTTTGTTTGGGCGTGGCCTATCAGACGTACCTGAATGAACTGGACCAGCAGCAGGAAATTCTGGCTGGGATCACGGATATCGGGATGAGCGTGTTCGCCATGGAGTCTGTGTCTCTGCGGACGAAGAAACTGGAGGCGCTGGGGAAGGGTGAACTGGCGGCGGATATGAGGGCGGTGTTTCTGCCCGAGGCGATGGCATCCATTGAGAAGGCGGCGCGTTATGTGTTGAGCGCGTCGTCGTCGGGCGATGCGTTGCGGACGAACCTGGCCGTGCTGCGGCGCTTCACGAAGCATGACCTGGTGAACTCGGTGGCGTTGCGGCGGAAGATCGCCACGCGGCTGCTTACGGCGGAACGCTATCTCGTGTGAAGCGGCCAAAGCTGATCTTGCTGGTGGGGTTGCCGGGGTCGGGGAAGTCGACGTACGCGGCGGAGCAGGGATGGACGGTGCTTTCGTCGGACGAGCTGCGGCGCGTGTTGCTGGATGACGCGCGCGATCAGACGGCGAACCGGGCGGTGTTCGCACTGCTGCGGCGCGTGCTGCGGATGCGGCTGGAACTGCGGCGGCCGGTGACGTGCATCGACGCGACAAATCTGACGCCCTACGAACGGCGGCCCTACATCAAGACCGCGCAGCTTTACGATGCCGATATTGAAGCGGTGTACTTCGATATTCCGCTGGCGGTGTGTCTGGAGCGCAATCGGGGGCGCGACCGCGTGGTGCCGCCGGATGTGGTGGACAAGATGTCGAAGCGGCTGGTTGCGCCGGAGGAGGCGGAGGGATTCTCCGCGATACGGGTGGTCAGGCCGTGAGGATGGCGATGCCTGTGACCATGCGGCCGGAATGTTCTTTGTCGCGGCGGTAGGAGTGGAATTCGGCGGGGACGCACTGGGTGCAGGCTCCGGCGGTGGTGATGTCCGTGAGTCCGGCGGCGGCGAGCTGGCGGCGGTTGGCTTCGGCGAGGTCGATGCGGTGGGGGCGGGAAGCGGTGGCGAGTTCAGGGAACCATTCGGAGAAACGGGCAGCGACATCGGGGCCGACCTCATAGCAGCAGTGCTGGATGCAGGGGCCGATGGCGGCGCGGATGGATGCGGGTTGGGCGCCGAACTCCGTAGCCATACGTTCGACGGTGCGGGTGACGATTTGGGCGGCGGTTCCGCGCCATCCGGCATGCACGGCGGCGACTACCTTGCCGCCGGGATCGAGGAGGAGAATGGGGACGCAATCGGCGGTGCGGATGGCGAGATGGACGCCAGGTTCGTTGGTGATGAGGGCGTCCCCTTCACCGATTTGGCCGCGATGGCCGTTGACGCGGACAACGATATCGGAATGGATCTGCTTGAGGGTGGCGGTTTGCGCGGCCGGAGTCCAGGGGCCCGCGGCGCGGGTTCCGAAACCGTGGTCGAGCCATTGGAATTGCGTCCAGCGGCGGACGCGCCAGAGATGGCGGGAGTCCTTTT
>CALFYN010000867.1 GCA_937952345.1 uncultured Acidobacteriota bacterium | reverse complement strand
CCCGGTCGTAAGGCTTCGGATCAGGTTCGGCGCTACGGCCTCCGGAAGGCGGCCCGCCGCGTTCGCCTCCACCCGGCGTGGTGGAGGATGAGGGCTCCTGTGGTGCAGGACGTTCCTGGGAAGACAAGACCCCGGTCAGGGTTGCGAGCAACAAGATGTAACGCATTACTCACACCCTAGCATGAGCCCGCTTAATTCCGCCGTTTCTTCTTCTTTCTCTCCAACTTCGCGTCCTTCTCCCCAATCCCCCGCAATTTCACCCGTACCTCCGCCCCATACTTCCGATTCTCCTCCTCCCCATACACCGCCGGCGGAAAATCCGAAATGCGCTCCGGCGGTTCCTCCGCGCGCGCGAACTGCTTGTGATACCGCAGCCGCTCCCGCATCTTTGCCACCACAGCCGTCTCCGCCGCCGCCACATTATTCTTCTCGTAAGGATCCTTCGCCAGGTTGTACAACTGCAGCGGCTGCTCCGGCCAGTTGTAATACGTGGCCCCCTGTTCAATCAGCTTCCAATCCCCCATCCTCAACACTTGCAGCGAATGCACGATCTCCTTGCGCGCCGATGCCCTCCCGCCCGCGATCGCCGGCCACACATCCACTCCATCCAGCGGCAGCCCTTTGCGCGCATCCGCCCCCGCCAGCGCGCACAACGTCGGAAAAATATCCGTCACATGAATCAACCCCGATGCCTTCCGCCCCGCCGGCACCTTCCCCGGCCAGCGCACCGCCGCCGGAGTCAACACGCCACCCTCGTGATACGCGCTCTTCCCATCCCGATACGGCCCGTTGCTCGTCAATCGCGTCCCGCCGTTGTCATTCGTGAACCAAACCAGCGTATTCCCCTCGATGCCCTTATCGCGAAGCGCCTGCATCACCTGGCCCACCGCGATATCCAGGCAATGTAACTGCGCCCGTTGCGGTCCCTCGCGCCCCAGATGCTCATACTTCTTCATGTACTCCGCCGGAGCCTGATGCGGCCCATGCACCGCATTGAACGGCATGTACAGAAAGAACGGCCGCGACCCGTCATGATTCCGGATCAGCCGGCTCGCCTCCTGCGCCAGCAGAAACGTCGAATATCCTTCCTCCACCACCGGCTCCCCATTCCGGTGCCAATCCAGAATCCCCTCCCGCGTATGCGTGAACGAATCAATCAACGCCCCATAAAACCCGTAATGATGCTGGAACCCGCGCGACCGCGGCAGATGCGCCGTCTGCCACTCGCCCAGATGCCACTTCCCCACCATCCACGTCGCATACCCCGCATCGCGCAACGCCTCCGCCAGCGTCCGCTCATCTTTCAACATCCCCTGCCGCGACGCCGTCGACGGACGCCGCTCCGTCCCGTTCTTCCACGAATACCGCCCCGTCAGCAACGCCCCGCGAGTGGGCGTACAGACAGGCTGTACGTAGAACTGAGTCAACTGCGTCCCCTCCCGCGCAATGCGGTCGATGTGCGGTGTGGGCACTTCCTTTCCGCCCGTGAACCCCACCTGCTCCCACCCCATATCGTCCACCAGCAGGATCACGAAGTTCGGCCGCGGCTCATCGGCTCCGCGCAACGAACCCACCGCCCCCGCCAGGGACGCCATCATCGAACGCCGTGTACAGGCCATGCCCGTCACCCCCGTTTCTCTTCTAACTCAGACCACCTATGGTACAGCGCATCCACAGTCTCCTGGGCTTTCTGCATCGCATCGTAAGCCTCCTGCAACGCCCGCCCATCCACCACCACCGCCGGATCATGCAGCTTCCCCTTCCACGACTCCAACTCCGCTTCCGCCTCCGCAATCCGCTGCTCAATCGTCTCGTACTCCCGAGCCTCCAGATACGAAAGCTTCTTCTTCGCCGGCGCCGCCCCACTCGCCGTGCCAACCGCCGGAGCCGCAGCCTGCGCCACCGGTTTCACCTTCGCCTTCTTCTGCGCCGCCTGCCAATCCTCCCACTGCAAGTAATCTGCAAACCGCCCGATCCCGCCTTCCCCATCCAATCCCACCACTACCGTCGACACACGGTCCAGCAAATACCGGTCATGCGTCACCAGCACCAGTGCCCCGCGAAACTCCAGCAGGCTCTCCTCCAGAATCTCCAGCGTCGGAATGTCCAGATCATTCGTCGGCTCATCCAGCAACAGCACGTCCGCCGGCTCCAGCATCAGCTTCGCAATCAACACCCGCGCTCGCTCCCCGCCCGATAGCCTCCCCACCGGCTGATTCAGTTGATCGCTCTGAAATAGGAACCGCGCCGCCCACGACGCCACATGCAACACTCTGTCCTGATACACCACCGAATCCCCATCCGGAGCCAGCGCCCGCCGCAGCGTCACATCCGCATCCAACTGCCGGTTCTGATCGAAATACACCATCCGCAACAAATCCGCCCGCCGCACCGTGCCCTGCGTCGGCTCCAATTGCCCCATCAACACCCGCATCAACGTCGATTTCCCGCTCCCGTTCGGCCCCACCAGGCCAATCCGAGTCCCCGGCGTCACCACGAAATCCAATCCCGAAAACAGCGTCCGTCCACCCAGATCCATCCCCACTTTATCCAGCTCGATCAGCCGCTTCGTCTTCCGCTCCGTCGCCGAAAAATCGATGTCCGCCGTCGCCGTGCGCGCCCGGCTCTGCAAATCCGCCAACTCCCCCATCAACTCATTCGCCTTGTCAATCCGCGCCTTCGATTTCGTCGTGCGAGCCTTCGGTCCCCGCCGCAGCCATTCCATCTCCGTGCGCACGCGGTTCTCCAGCGCTTCCTGCCTCTTCGATTGCGCGTGCAGATAATCCGCCTTCTTCTCCAGAAACGTGCTGTACGTGCCGTCCACCCGCAACAGCCCATCGCGATACGCGCGGTGCAACTCCACCATTTCCGTCGCCACGTTTTCCAGAAAGTACCGGTCGTGGCTGATCACCACACAGGCAAACGGCGCCGCGGCCAGCACCTTCTCCAGCCACTCGATCCCCGCCAGGTCCAGATGATTCGTCGGTTCGTCCAGCAGCAGCACATCCGGATGCTGCACCAGCGCCTCCACAATCGCCAGCCGCTTCTTCCAGCCGCCCGAAAACGCCGCCACCTCTGCATCCAGATTCTCAAACCCCGCCTTCCCCACCGTCTCCGCCACCTCCGGCGCCGTCAGCGATTCCACCACCCGCCCCAGCACATCGCGCACCCGGTCCCCTTCCGCGAACTCCGACTCCTGCGCCACATAGCAAAAACGCACCCGCTTGCGAATCGCCACCTCTCCGCTATCCGGTTCCACCAGCCCCGCCAGTATGCGCAGCAGCGTCGATTTCCCCGATCCATTCGGCCCAATCAGCCCAACTCGCGCCCCTTCCTCCACCGTGAAATGAATTCCTTCAAACAGCGCCTCCGCGCCGAAAGACTTCGTCAGATTCTGTGCGTTAATCAGTAGTGCCAATCTAGCAGTGTACTCAAACGGCGCTATCCTGAACGCAATGCGAAAGGCTATCCTCGTCCTCATCAGCATTGCCACCGCCGGGGCCCAGAGCATCCGCCTCGAAGCTCCATCCAGCGTCCCCACCTACGAACTCGCCGAATTCGTCCTCCACATCCCGTCACCCACTTTCCCCAACCCCTTCACCGAACCCGCGCCCACCGCTGAGATCACGCCTCCCACCGGCCCAAAACAAACCGTCACCGGATTCGCCGATTCCAACGACGGCGTCCTCTTCCGTCTCCGCTACTCCCCATCCCAACCAGGCACACACCGCTACCTCGTCCGCATGGGCAAGTTCCGCCAGAAAGGCGAATTTAAAACCACTGCCGCCATCGGCAACGGTCCCGTCCAACCCGATCCCCAGCACCCCAAGCATTTCCGCTACGCCTCCGGCAAGCCTTTCTACCACCTCGGCTACACCGCCTATCACCTCCTCGATCCATCCA
>CALFYN010000866.1 GCA_937952345.1 uncultured Acidobacteriota bacterium | reverse complement strand
TCGCCAGAAATACCCCAGCCCCGATCGCCGCCAGCGATGACCATTGGTCCACCGACAACCCCGCGTAACGCACCACCGACACATGCAGCGTATCCAGCCACAGCCGGAAGCATCCGTAGGGGACGAGGAACGCCACCACGTAGAAGCCGGCGGCGCGCGGTTTGCGATCCAGCCAGTAGAACCAGGCGATCACCACCGCCAGATACAGCACCTCGAGTATTCCCAGATCATAGCGCGGATACCGTGGATACTGGACGCCCAGCCAACTGCTGGTTCGGATGCCCGGATGATCATGAACCCAGGCGCAATGCATCCGGCCGAAGATCCACGCCTGCGGAAACACAAACGCCAGGGCATCGAAATACTGGACCACACTCTTTCGCGGGATCTTCTGCCACCACAACGCCGCCAGTCCCGCCGCGATCCCACCCAGTATTCCCCCCAATGACGCCAGCCCCGACCACACCTGCAACAGCAGTTGCGGATGCTGCCACACCGCCGCCCATCCGCCCTCCACATAGAAGTACTTGTGCGCGTGCGCCGCGAAAAATCCGCCCACAATCAATGCCGCGCTGAACTTGCCCGCCACGGGCACGGAGAGCCCTTTGCGCCCTGCCCGCCGCAGCAACAGGAAATGCCCCAGCAACACGGCAAAGCCAATCAGAAAAATCGGTGGATAAATGAGGTAACCGCCAACATCCCACAGCGGCGCCTCCCAGTAGGGGATCATCTCCATCCATTATTGCCCGGCTGCAAAGACGCTATAATTGCAAGTCTGCTCGCAGCATGACCAAGGACCGGCAATTCCCCACCACCCGCTGGACCCTCGTTCTTTCTGCCGGCGATGAGAATACCCGTCACCAGGCCCTCGATTGGCTCTGCCGGCATTACTGGCAGCCCATCTACGCCTTTCTCCGCCGCCGCGGTCATGACGCCACCGCCGCTCAGGATCTCACTCAGGGCTTCCTCACCACGTTTCTCCAACGCCGCTCCATCGAAGGTGCGGACCCCGAGCGTGGCCGCTTTCGTTCCTACCTCCTCGGCGCCTTAAAGAACTACCTCGCGGACTGCCACGCCTACGACCGGGCCGCCATACGCGGCGGCGGCGCCGAGTTGCTCCCTCTTTCCTTCCACACCGTCGAAGAGCGTTACCTGCAAACACCCGACACGCTCTCCCCCGATTCGCTCTACGAACGCCAGTGGGCGCTCGCGCTCGTTGAACGTGTTCTCGATCTCATGCGCGCCGAACAGGAAGCCGCCGGCAAAGTGGCCGTCTTCGACCGCCTCAAAACCTTCCTCACCGGTGAGGGCGACTACCACCGGGCCGCCGATGAGCTCGGCATGAGCGAAGGCGCCGCCCGTGTAGCCGTGCACCGCCTCCGCCGCCGTTACCGCGAACTGCTCACCGCCGAAATCGCCGAGACCGTCCGCGATCCCGGCGATGTGCAAAACGAAATCCGCCGTCTTATCGATGTGCTCTCCGGGCTCTGATTCCCATCGCCAGCCCAACCGCCAGCAATCCCCACGTCGCCGGCTCCGGCGTTTCTTCCACTACAGGTACATCGTAATAATAGGTCAGCCGCGCACTGCCTTCCGTTGTGGCGCTGAGATTGTTGATGTTCGTTGCGCTCAGATTGCGGGTAAGCGTGACTCCCAACGTCCCCGTTCCCACGAATCCGCTCAGATTGCCCGCGTTCGAAACCTGGCGCTGACTTGTAGGCAGACTATTCACAAAGAAGCTCGAAGTTCCACAGTTGGATGAAATGAGTGATCCTGACAAGCTAGTCAGGATGGTATTGATGCCGCCGCCGGAAGTCGCCCTCAAGTCACCCGAATAGCTACCGCCGCAGCCGCCCGAGAATGGGTCTGTTGGCGTACCAAAGACCGTAACCCTGGAACTGCTCAGAAACGCGAAGCGGACCTCCGTCAATGTCCCCAGCGAAGCGTCGAACTGGTTGAACGACAGCAACTGGCTGGTGCCGGTAAAATCGAACGCCACCGTGTTGCTGTTCACACTGGCGCACCATGCAGGCAACGCGCACGCTGCCAGGCAAATCAAAAATCGTTTCATTGGATTCCTGTTCCTCCTGCTGCTGTACTTCGGTGCCACACCGTATCCTGTTACGGAAAACTGCGTCGAAAAGTACCGGTACCTCCATCGCGTGACCCTGAGACCAGTGCCCAAAAAGGTATAATGCGAAGCCGTCTGCTCCATGTCTGTAACGAAACAGTCTCACCATCCGAAGGAACCAAACATGGGGCTGCTGCGCTGCCAGAAATGTTCCCGTCAGCTCGAAGCCTCCAGCCATGGACTCTGCCCCCACTGCCTGCTTTCCATGGCCATCGAGTCGCCCGACCTCCCTACCGATGACTCCTTCGGCCAATACGAACCTGTGGCTGTCCTCGGCGAAGGCGGCATGGGCATCGTATACCTCGCGGAACAGACCGAGCCCTTCCGCCGCATGGTGGCCCTCAAGGTGCTCAAACCCGGCCTCGAATCCACCGCCCTCGCCACCCGCTTCGAACGCGAGCGCCAAAGCCTCGCCCGCATGGAGCACCCCAATATCGCCACCATCTACGATGCGGGAACCAGCGCCAGCGGCCTGCCCTACTTCGCCATGGAGTACGTGGAGGGCGCCTCCCTCACCACCTACTGCGATCGCGCCCAACTCGGCATCCCCTCCCGCATCGCTCTCTTCTGCCAGCTCTGCCAGGCCGTCGATCACGCACACCAGCGCGGCATCCTCCACCGCGATCTCAAGCCCGGCAATGTCCTCGTTACACAAACGGCCGGCCGCCCCCACGTCAAAGTCATCGATTTCGGATTAGCCCGCCTCCAGGACTGGCACCCCTTCGGACGTCAGCAACTCACCGCCGCCACGCAGATCGTCGGCACGCCCGAATACATGAGTCCGGAGCAGGCATCCGGCCCCGAATCCACCGTCGGTCCCGCCGCCGATGTCTATTCCCTCGGAATGCTGCTCTACGAATTGCTCGCCGGTGTGCTGCCGTACACCGAGGCACAATGGGGCAGCCGCTCCGTCGCGGAAGTCCTGCACCTCATCGGTCAGGTCGATCCACCCCCCATGTCGCGCCGCACAGCGCGCCGTGCACTGGCAGGCGACCTCGATGCCATCGTTGCCAGAGCCATCGACAAGGTCCCGTCGCGCCGCTATCCCTCCGCCGGCGCCCTCGCCGCCGACCTCGAACGCCATCTCCACAACCAGCCCGTCGAGGCCCGCCGCGGCGAACGCACCGCCCGCCTCGCCAAGTGGCTGCGCCGCCGGCGTTATGCCATCGCCGCTGGCCTGTTGCTTGCCGCGCTCGCCGCAGCCGTTACCGTGGCCCTATCCAACCGTCCGCCATCCACTCTCCAGGTGGCGGAGATGCTCCCCTACTCCACCGCGGATGGCAATCAAACGATGCCGTCGTTTTCTCCTGATGGCGGCAGCATTGTCTTCGTATGGGATGGCCCGGAGGGGGAGAACTACGATCTCTATACGATGAATGCTCCCGGTGCTCCGCCCCGCCGCCTCACCACCGCACCCGAAGACGACGTCAGCCCCGCCTGGTCGCCTGACGGCCGCACCATCGCATTTCTCCGTGGCATCGACTCCGAATCCAGCCGCCTCATGCTGTACGATCTCACCTCCGGCACGGGGCGGGAACTCGCCATCATCCGCGCATGGTACGCCCCGACAACGCGAAATCTCTCCTGGTCCCCGGATGGTCAATGGCTCGCCCTGCCTGTCAGAAAATCCGGCCGGCGATTCGGCTATCCCCAGCTCTACTCTCCTTCCACTGGCGAATGGCGCGACGTGTTGGATTTACCCGACGACGCCGAATACATCCAACCTGCTTTCTCCCTCGATGGCCGCAAGCTTGCTTTCATTCGCGACGATCACACAGGGGGCAAACTCTACGTGCAACAACTCACCGCCGGCTATCGCGCCCAAGGCGCACCGCAAAGGACCGGCTCCGACTCCCGCGTCTTCTTTCCGGCGTTCCTCCCGTCCCACGAAATGCTGTATTTGTCATCTGTCCCGGAGCATACGCGTATCCTCCGTCTGAGTGGCTCTTCCAATGTGGGCCGTCCGTTGGATCGCTTCGGCGATGATGTCCTCAACTTTTCTCTCTCCGCCGGCTGTTCCCGCGTTGCCGTAGTCAAGACGGTCATCGACATCGATTTGTACCACTACCATTTGCAGCCCGATGGAACATGGTCGTCAGGAAAACTTGTCGCCGCATCTCCCTACACCGAATTCTGGCCGCAGATCTCCCCCGATGGGCAGCAAGTGGCGTTCCTCTCGGGCCGCTCCGGCAATTTGCAGGTTTGGACCAGCCGTGTCGACGGCTCCGGTCTGCGACAGCTCACCTTCGGCAAGGAGGTGCGCCGCGGACCGCTGTGGGCAGCCGATGGACACACCATCCGCTACGGCACCGATGATGTCCGAGACAGGAAATACTACACCATCGACACCAAGGGTGGCCAGCCGCGCTTGGAAAGCTCCGGCAATTTCATCCTCGGCCATTCACCCGATGCAAAGACGGTCTACCTCATCGTGGGATCCGGCAATCAGCAGAAGTTGCATCGTGCACCCGCCGGACACCCGGAACAATCCACTCCCATAACCAGCATGCCTGTAGCGCACATCGCCTTCGATCCCGCCGGCGAATGGATCTACTTCCTCAGTTCGGTGAAAGGCAAGTGGGCGCTCCACCGCGTTCCCGCCCGCGGTGGCAAGCCGGCGGAGCAACTCCATCCCGGCGTCCTGGAAATCGGCGTCGCCGCATCAACTGACGGCGTCTACTACGTCCGGCAACTCGCCAAACGCAGATACGGAGTCTATCTTTGGAATCCCTCCACCCGCCGCGAACGCCTGTTGTTGGAAACTACGCGGCGGCCTAGAATCCGCATTTCCGTCTCCGCCGATGGCCGTCACTTGGTGATGGATGAGGCGAAACTGGAAGGCTCGCACATCCGCATCGCTACGGTTACCCGTTGGTAGCAGCTTGCAGTCTTCCCGAACCTCCAGCTCAATCTCCCGTCGCCGGCTTCGCCCCCGCCACAAGCACCTCATCATCCTTCCCCTCATGCTTCGGCAACAAGGCAATCGCCACCGCGCCGATGAACGCCATGGCGAACACGGCCATCATTGCCTGGTCGTAGCTGCCCATGCTCTGCCGCAGCTTGGCAATCACCCATGGGAACCACGTCTGCCCGATCGTATCCGTCGGCAGAATGATCGCCATCGCCCGCGCCAGCGTATTCACCCCGAACACATCGGCGGCCATCAGCGGGATCAACATATAGTCAGCGCCCATGCCGAAGCCGAACAGGATCGCGAATAGATACAGGCTGGTCGGATCGTTGGGCCGCACCATCAGCAACAGGGGGATCGTCGCCGCCACCAGGAAATAGGTCGCTGTCATGACGTACTTCTTCGGATAGCGGTCGGCCAGCCAACCGATCAGCAATCGGCCCGCGATGCTCGACCAGAGAATCGCCGCCGAAGCCGCCGCCCACGCCGCGTCGCGCGTGGCCTGGTCCTTGAACCCCTGATCCTCAAACACAAACTTCATATGCTGATTCACAGACCCGATCGACCCGATGGAACACGCCGAGCCGATCACCAGCAGCCAGAACGACAACCGGCTGGTGAGGAATCGGAACGGCAGTGGTTCCGCCTTGCTGTCCGCTGTCGCCACGGCGGCGCCGTCGGCGTTCTGCCCAATGTCGGACGGCTTATTCTTGATGAACAGCAGCGTGATGGGCCACACCAGCAGCACAATCCCGCCCAGCGCCAGCAGACACGTCTGGAAGTTCGACGCGGCCGTGATCCACTTCACAATGTAGGCGCCCAGCGAGCCCACGAAGCCCACCCCGACGTACGTGATCCCCATGGCGAGGCTGCGGTTCTTCTTGAACCATTGCGAAATCAGCACCTGGTGCGGAATCGGCCCCGAAAAGATATAGCCGATCGTGTACACGAACCACAGCGCATAGTAGGTGTTCAGGTTGCTGCCCATCTGGCTGAAGCCCGCAAAGGCCAGCGCGGTCATCGATGAGCCGATCAGCAACAGGGTCTTCGGCGGAAAGCGGTGCACCAGAATCGGCCCCACCCACAACGTGAACAGCGCGGCCAGCGGAAAGCCCAGCGTAATATCCGGCTTTGTCCAGTTGTATTCCTTCGCGTAGTAATCATAAAAAAAGGGCATGTTGTAGTACGGCAGACCCGTGGAGAGTCCAAAGGTGCACACGGCCGCGGCTACGATGAACCAGCCATAAAACTTTTTCGGCATACGGGTCTTTATACCATATCTTCCCCCCACAGCCTGCTGCGTTCTCATCCACCCGGGGGCACACCCACTGGTGCTATTCTGAAACCAGAAATCTGTTCGTAGGGTCTAATTCGGTATCGCTTCCCACTTCGTGGGTACAAAGAGGTTAGTTATGACAAAAGCGTATGTTGCGCTCATGCTTTGGAGCGCGTGTGCGTTCGCACAGGAGTTTCGTTCCACCATTTCCGGCCGCGTTACGGATCCGAGTGGCTCCGCCGTCGCCGGCGCCAAGGTCGTGGTCACGGAGAAGAACACCGGGGCCAAGTCGGAAACCACGTCCGGGGCCGAAGGTGAGTACTCCCTTCCATTCCTCCCTCCCGGTCCGTATACTCTCACCGCGGAAACGGGCGGTTTCAAGAAATACGTTCAGGAAGGGCTGAACGTCGGCACCAACCAGCGCATTGCCATCGATATTGCGCTGCAGTTGGGTAACCAGGTCGAATCGGTGACCGTGTCCGCCGATGCGGCCATGCTCCAAACCGCCACCGCGTCGGTAGGCCAGGTCATCGGAAGAAACGAGATTGAAGTGCTGCCCATGAACGGGCGCACGCCACTCACGCTGGCGCAGCTGTCCTATGGCGTTACGCCTTCCTCCGACCCCCGCTTCACTCGGCCCTTCGACAATGCCGGACCGTCCGGCTTCTCCATGGGAGGCGGCCAGGCGCAGACGAACGAACTGCTGCTCGATGGCTCCCCCGACATGACCAAGAACCGCCGCGTTGCCTACAATCCTCCCGTCGACGCCGTGCAGGAAATCAAGGTCGAATCCTTCCAGCCGGACGCCGCCTATGGCAACACCGGCGGCGGCACCGTGAACGTCACCATGAAGGGCGGCACCAATGAATTCCATGGCTCGCTCTACGAGTTCCATCAGAATCAGCGCCTCAAGGCCACCCCGTTCTTCACCAACGCCGCCCGGCAGACGAAACCCGTTACGCGCTTCAATCAGTACGGCATGACCGTCGGCGGTCCGGTGCTGTTCCCCAAGCTTTTCAACGGCCGCAACAAGCTCTTCTTCTTCTTCGGGGCCGAAGGCATCCGCCAATCGGAGCCTGAGCCCACCTTCTCCACCGTTCCCACCGCGGCGCAACGCAATGGCGACTTCTCGCAGTTGCTCACCGTCAACTCCAGCTATCAGATCTTCGATCCGATGTCCGGTGTCACCGAGGGCAGCCGCATCCGCCGCCAGCCGTTTGCCGGAAACGTCATTCCCGGTACGCGCCTGAACGCGGTGTCGCGCAACTTCCTCCAGTTTCTGCCCGCGGCAAACACCAGCGGCGCGCCCGACGGAGCCAACAACTACTTTAATAACGCGGTCCGCTCCGACGTGTTCTCCTCCTTCATGGGGCGCCTCGACTTCAACTTCTCTGAGCGCAACAAGATGTTCCTCTCCGGCCGCTATAACGACCGTGTGGAAAACCGCGGCAACCGCTTCGACAACATCGCCACCGGCAATAACCTGCTGCGGCAAAACTGGGGCGTCACCATGGATGATGTGCACACCGTCACGCCCACCTTCCTGGTCAACACGCGGTTGAACTGGACGCGTTTCGTCGAAGGAAGCATCCGCCCCCACGACGGATTTGACTTCACCTCGCTGGGTCTGCCCGCCTCTCTGCGGGCTGCCAGTTCGAAACTGGTGCTGCCCCGCGTCGATTTCGCCGACTTCACCGATTTCGGCGACAGCGGCGGCGACCGTACACCTTTCGACAGCTATCAGATCTTCGTTGCCGCCACCAAGCTGGCCGGCAAGCACACACTGAAATTCGGCACGGATCTGCGTACGCAGCGCGAGAGCTCGAATGGCTTCGGTAACTCCTCCGGGCTATACCAGTTCACCGAAAGCTGGACGCGCGGCCCGCTCGACAACTCGCCGGTTGCCCCGCTTGGCCAGGATCTGGCCGCGTTCATGCTTGGTATGCCCACGGGCGGCAGCTTCGATGTCAACGCGCAGCGGACGCAGAGCGCCAAGTACGCCTCCTTCTTCCTGCAGGACGATTTCCGCTTGTCCAGCAACCTGACGCTCAATCTCGGGATCCGCTACGAAAAGGAAACCGCCAACATCGAGCGCTGGAACCGCGCCGTGCGCGGCTTTGACAACGCGGCCACCCTCAGCATCACCGCCGCGGCACGCGCCGCCTACGCCGCCAGCCCCATCGCTCTGCTGCCCGCATCCCAGTTCAATCCCGTGGGCGGCATTCTGTACGCCGATCCCAGCAACCGCTCGCTCTACGGCACCCCGAATAACGCCATCAGCCCCCGTTTCGGATTCTCCTGGTCTCCGAAATCGTTTGGCGCCAAGACCGTGATCCGCGGCGGAATCGGCATCTTCTACAACACGGCGGGTACGCAGTTGGCCGTGCAACAGCCGGGCTTCAGCCAGACCACACCCTTGGTGGCGACGCTCAATAACTTCCTTACCCCGGCGGCGACGTTCAGCAATCCGTTTCCCAACGGCATCCAGCAGCCCGTGGGCAACGTCAACGGCGTAAATACTTTCCTGGGCCAAAGCGTGCGCTACGTCAATCCGCAACTGGGGCGTTCCTATACCACGCGGTGGAACTTCAATATCCAGCGCGAACTGGCCTCGAATCTGCTCCTGGAACTGGGATACATGGGTTCGGATTCCAACGGCCTCGCCGTCGACCGCGAGCGCAACTTTGTTCCTGAACAATTCCTGTCCACCTCGCCGGTTCGCGATCAGGCCACCATCAATCGCCTTACCGCCGTGGTGGCCAATCCACTGCGCGGCCTCCTGCCAGGAACTGGTCTCAACGGCAGCACCATCTCCACGGAGAATCTGCTGCGCCCGTTCCCGCAATTCTCCGGCAACGGCGGCGTGCGCGAAGATGCCCAGACCCTGGGATATTCGAATTACCATTTGTTCCAGGTCCGGCTGGACAAGCGCTTCGCCAACGGCGTCCAATTCCTTACCAACTTCCAGTGGTCGAAGTTCAATGAGGCGGCGGGCTATCTCTATCCCTCCGCTCCCCTGCCCGAATACCGCATCGCCGGTGAAGACCGCCCGTTGCGCTTCGTCGGCTCGGGCAACTACGAACTGCCTTTTGGCAAGGGGAAAGCGCTCGGTTCCGGCGCCGGCCCCTGGCTCGACCGCCTCATCGGCGGATGGCAGCTCGCGGGCATCCTCAACCTGCAGTCGGGCGCGCCCGTGGGCTGGGGCAACGTCATCTACTTCGGCGGCGACCTGAATTGGGACGCCCGCAACCTCAGCCGCGCTTTCGATGTCACCCGCTTTGAACGCTCGGCCGCGCTGCAACTCGACCGCAACGTCCGGACCTTCAATAGCGGCTTCACCGCCTACCGTTCCGACAAGATCTACAACATTGATCTTTCGGTAGTGAAGTCCATCGCCCTCTTCGAGCGGTTCAAGATCCAGTTCCGCGCCGAAACGTTCAACTTCTTCAACCATGCCATTTTCAATGGACCGAACCTGACGCCGACCAACTCCAACTTCGGCGTCATCACCTCGCAAGCCAATTTGCCTCGTACCACGCAGTTGGCCTTGCGCCTGACCTTCTAGCCGATCTTCAACGACGGGGGAAGTGGCGCTCACGAGAGCCGCTTTCCCCGCACACCCCATTCCCTGGCCTGGAAGGTCCGCGAGCGAATTAAGACTTTCAGATCTGTTTATCTGTCGTTCGTGCTATCCTGACCTCATATCCAGGACATCCCACTCTGGTAACGGGAAATGAGGCAGACCAATGAAAACCACTCTTGCAGCGCTCATCTTGTGGAATGTTTGCGCTTTTGCACAGGAATTCCGATCCACGGTTTCCGGCCGTGTCACTGACCCCAGCGGTGCGGCCATTGCCGGCGCCAGGGTCAGCGCCGTGGAAAAGCAAACCGGCGCCAAGTTTGAAACCTCCTCCGGGGCCGAAGGCCAATACTCGCTTCCGTTTCTGCCCCCAGGTCCGTACACCCTTTCCGCCGAAGCGGGCGGATTCAAGCGATACGTGCAGGAAGGCCTGAACATCGGCACCAACCAGCGCATCGCCATCGACATTGCCTTGCAGCTTGGCAATCAAGTCGAGTCGGTCACCGTTTCCGCCGACGTCGCCATGCTCCAGACCGCCACCGCCTCCGTCGGACAAGTCATCGGAAAGAATGAAATCGAAGTTCTGCCCATGAACGGCCGCACCCCGCTCACCTTGGCCCAACTGTCCTACGGGGTCACCCCCTCCTCCGATCCCCGCTTCACGCGGCCCTTCGATAACGCCGGACCCTCCGGTTTTTCCATGGGCGGCGGCCAGGCTCGATCCAACGAACTGCTTCTCGATGGCTCTCCGGACATGACGAAGAACCGCCGCGTGGCCTTCAACCCTCCCGTGGACGCGGTGGCCGAAATCAAAGTCGAATCGTTCCAGCCCGACGCAGCCTATGGCAACACCGGCGGCGGTACGGTGAACGTGACGATGAAGGGCGGCACCAATGAATTCCACGGCTCGCTGTATGAGTTTCACCAGAACCAGCGCCTCAAGGCCACGCCCTTCTTCACCAACGCCGCCCGCCAGAGGAAACCGGTCACCCGATTCAATCAATACGGAATGACGATTGGCGGCCCCGTGCTGCTGCCCAAGCTGTTCAACGGCCGCAACAAGCTCTTCTTCTTCTTCGGCGCCGAAGGCATCCGCCAATCCGAGCCCGAACCCACCTTCTCCACCGTCCCAACAGCCGCCCAGCGCAACGGCGATTTCTCCCAACTCCTCACCGTGAACTCCAGCTATCAGATCTACGATCCCATGACCGGAGTCACCCAGGGCAGCCGTATACGCCGCCAGCCCTTTGCCGGAAACATCATCCCCGGCACCCGCCTCAACGCCATATCGCGGAACTTCCTGCAGTTCATTCCCGCGCCGAATACCGCCGGCGCGCCCGATGGAGCCAACAACTACTTCAACAACTCCGTCCGCTCCGATGTCTTCTCCTCCTTCATGGGGCGCTTGGATTTCAATTTCTCCGAGCGCAACAAAATGTTTCTCTCCGGCCGCTATAACGACCGCATTGAAAATCGTGGCAACCGCTTCAACAACATCGCCACCGGAAACAACCTGCTGCGCCAGAACTGGGGCGTCACGCTGGACGATGTGTACACGGTTACGTCCAGCTTCTTCGTCAACACACGCCTGAACTGGACGCGGTTCGTCGAAGGCGGCATCCGTCCCCACGACGGCTTCGACTTCACCTCGCTGGGTTTCCCCGCTTCCCTGCGCGCTGCGAGCACGAAACAGGTGCTGCCTCTGGTCGATTTCGCCGACTTCACCGACATCGGCAACAGCGGCGGCGACCGTACGCCATTCGACAGCTATCAGATCTTCCTTGCCGCTACCAAACTGGTCGGCAAGCACACCTTGAAATTCGGCGCCGATCTGCGCGCCCAGCGGGAAAGCTCGAACGGATTCGGCAACTCCTCCGGCCGCTACGTGTTCGCGGAAAGCTGGACGCGCGGCCCGCTCGACAACTCGCCCACGGCGCCCCTCGGCCAGGATCTCTCCGCCTTCATGCTCGGCATGCCCACCGGCGGCAGCTTCGATGTCAATGCCCAGCGCACGCAGAGCGCCAAGTACGCCTCGTTCTTCCTGCAGGACGACTTCCGTGTATCGAGCAACTTGACGCTCAATCTCGGAATTCGCTACGAAAAGGAAACCGCCAATATTGAGCGCTGGAACCGCGCTGTTCGCGGCTTCGACAATGCGGCCACGCTTCGCATCACTGCCGCCGCGCGCACCGCATACTCCGCCAATCCCAGCCCGCTGCTGCCTGCCGCGCAGTTCAATCCGGTGGGTGGCATCCTCTACGCCGATCCCAGCAACCGTTCCCTCTACGGCACTCCGAACAACGCCATCAGCCCCCGCTTCGGCTTCTCCTGGTCGCCGCAATCGCTCGGCGGTAAGACGGTCATTCGCGGTGGCGCCGGCATCTTCTACAACACCATCGGAACCCAGTTAGGGGTGCAGCAGCCGGGCTTCAGCCAGACCACGCCACTGGTTGCCTCGCTCAACAGCTTCCTTACCCCCGCGGCCACCCTCAGCAATCCGTTCCCCAACGGGATTCTCCAGCCCGTCGGCAATGCGAATGGGGTGAATACCTTCCTCGGGCAGAGCGTCCGCTACGCGACGCCGCAAATCGGCCGTTCGTACACGACCCGCTGGAACTTCAATATCCAGCGCGAACTCGCGTCGAATCTCCTGCTGGAAGTGGGATACATGGGCTCGGATTCCAACGGCCTCGCCGTCGACCGCGAGCGCAACTTCGTTCCCCAACAATTCCTGTCCACCTCGCCGGTGCGGGATCAGGCCACCATCAATCGGCTCACCGCCCTGGTTCCCAATCCGTTCCGCGGACTCCTGCCGGGCACGGGTCTCAACGGCAGCAACATCGCCACGGAAAATCTCCTCCGCGCCTTCCCGCAATTTTCCGGAAACGGCGGCGTGCGCGAGGATGCGCAGACCGTGGGCTATTCGAACTATCACCTGTTCCAGGTGAGGCTGGACAAGCGCTTCGCCAACGGCATCCAGTTTCTGACTAATTTCCAGTGGTCGAAATTCCTGGAAGCCACGGGATATCTGTATCCTTCCGCCACGCAGCTCGAATACCGGATCGCCGGCGAAGACCGCCCCTTGCGCTTCGTCGCCTCCGGCAACTACGAACTGCCTTTCGGCAGGGGGAAAGCCTTCGGCTCGGACGCCGGCCCATGGCTCAACCGCCTCATCGGCGGATGGCAGCTCGCCGGCATTCTCAACCTGCAGTCCGGCGCGCCTGCCGGCTGGGGCAACGTGATCTACTTCGGCGGCGACCTGAACTGGGACGCCCGCAGCATCGATCGCGTCTTCGATACCACACGCTTCGAGCGCACACCCGCCTTGCAACTCGACCGCAACATCCGGACCTTTAACAGCGGCTTCTCCTCATACCGCTCCGACAAGATCTATAACATCGATTTGTCGGTTGTGAAGTCCATCGCCCTCTTCGAACGCTTCCGGATCCAGTTCCGCGCCGAAACGTTCAACTTCTTCAACCATGCCATTTTCAATGGCCCGAACCTGGCGCCGACCAACTCCAACTTCGGCCGCATCACCTCGCAAGCCAATTTGCCTCGCACGACGCAGTTGGCGCTACGCCTGACCTTCTAAACACGCTGGAATCGGATGTCCCGCACCATTCACGAACCGAGCAGCAGTGCTTCCGGGGCCAGCGTCGGCATCGCCCGGTCGAACGTCACCAATTGCATCCCGCCGGCGCGGGCAAACGCGGCGAGGTAGGAATCGGTCCAGACGTTCGGCGAAGGCGTGCTTTGTGATGTGAGCTTACGCCATTCCTGCTCCATGGAGAAAGGTTCCGGAGCGAATTGCACTCGTTCGTCGGCGAGCATCGTACGGTACACTTGCCACGCCCTGCTGGAGGAAAGCACTTCTGTCCCCATCACTGTCTGATTGGTCAACAAACGAAGCATCCCCATCTGGGTGACGCGGCAAAACGCCACTTCCGCGGCCTCAATGGATTCCAGCCAGCTCACGGCGGTCCTGGCATGGGCATGTCTTCCCGTTGCCAGGGCCAGCCAGACGTTGACGTCAGGTAAGTAGGTCTTCGATCTCGGCACTGGTGAGGGTGAATTTCACCCGGCGGCCGGCTTTGCCCTCCGCCTTTTGCAGCTCTGCTTCCACCGCGATGCGGATGACGGTCTTCAGAGACGTACCTCTGCGCGCCGCCAGAGCCTTTAGTTCACGGAATGTTGGGTCAGGCAGATCGATCGTCGTACGCATAAAAGCATATTAGCATATTCGACGCGCCATTCCTTCCCGCCTCCTGCAGTGCTATCCTGAATCCGATAAAACCCTCCCATAGTCTTGTTGTTGTAACGGGCAGGGTGAATAACGCTTTTTCAGGGGACCGCGAAATGTCCAGACTTACCTCTTGTTTTCTGCTTGCGCTTGCTTTTCTCCCCGCCTCGCTCTCCGCTCAGGAATCGCGCGGCGCAATCACCGGACGAGTGAAAGACACACAGAACGCCGTCATTGCAGGTGCACGCGTCGCCGTCACCAACACGGCCACCAATGAAACCCGCCGCGTCGTCACCAACGACACCGGCTATTACGAGGTCAACTTCCTCGAACCCTCCATCTACTCCGTGGCCGTCGAGGCATCCGGCTTCAAGAAACTCCTCCGCTCCGGCCTGACCGTCAACGTCGGCAGCCGCCTGGAAATCGACCTCACGCTCGATGTCGGACAGGTCGTCGAAACCGTCGAGGTCACCGCCGAGGCTCCGCTGCTCGAAACCACCACCGCCAGCGGCGGCCGCGTGCTCGACCAGCGCGAACTCATCAACCTCCCGTTCTCCGATCTCAATCCCTTCGCCCTCACCGCGCTCGCGCCCGGCATGCAGTGGACCGGGCAGCCCGAATACCGCCGCCCGTTCGATAACGGCGGCACCTCATCCTTTAATACGATGGGTGGCGTCGGCCAGAATGAGTACACCATCGACGGCATGACCGTCACCGGAACCGGCCGCCGCGTCGGCTACACCCCGCCCGCCGATTCCATCACCGAGTTCAAACTCGAAACCTCGAACTTCGACGCCAGCCAGGGTTTCACCTCCGGCGCCGCCATCAACGTCAGCTCCCGCTCCGGTTCCAACACACTACACGGTTCCGTCTTCAATCAGCACTGGCAACAGCGCTGGAACGCCACCGGCCACTTCGCCCGTGAGAATTGGAACGCCGCGGTCGCCGCTGGGCGCATCTCTCCCGATACGCAGAAGCAGGCCACCGGCCGCTCCAACAACTACGGCATCAACGCCAGCGGTCCTGTCTACCTGCCGAAGATCTTCAACGGCAAAGACAAGCTCTTCTGGACCTTCACCTGGAACGGCATCCGCCAGTCGAAAGCCGAAACCACCGACGGCCAGCTCAACCGCACCGTCCCCACGCTCGCCATGCGCCAGGGCGACTTCTCCGAACTGCTGAACGCCCCCGACGGAGCGCGCCGCTTCACCATCTACGATCCGCGCACCGCCCGCCGCGACGGCAACAACGTCGTCCGCACGCCCTTCCCCGGCAACCGCGGCGTTCCCGTGCTCAACCCGATGTACCAGTTCTACACGGCGCTCTATCCCAACCCCAACAACGTCGCCGGACTGGTCACGCCGGAACAATTGAACAACTACCTCGCCTTCGGCATGCCCAAGGATGAGAAGTTCAACTCCTTGATCAACCGCTACGACTACGTCATCAGCGACCACCACCGCGTCAACGCCCGCTGGCAGTGGAACGACCGTCTCGCCGATGAATACGACTGGACCTACGAAACCAAGCGCGGCCTGCACTCCAACGGCCTCACCCGCATCAACAAAGGCGGCAACGTGAACTGGCTGTGGAGCATGAACTCCTACAACATCCTCGATGTGAACATGGGCTTGAGCCGCTTCGAGGAAGGCAGCCGCAACACCACGCGTACGGCCTTCGGCCCGAAGGATGTCGGCCTCCCCGATTACCTGGAAGCCCGTGCCGGCGCCAACCGCGTGCTCCCCTCGCTCGACTTCAACAACATCTCGGATGTCTCCGGCGGCTACCCCGTCGTCGGCAACAAGGCGAACTCCTACGAACTGCGCGTCCAGATGACCACTATCCGCGGCAACCACTCCTTCAAATACGGCTGGCAGGAGCGCCGCCACCAGTGGGCCGGCAGTGGGCCCGGCAGTTCCTCGGGCGCATTCACCTGGCGCAACGCCTATACCCGCGCCAGCAACGTCGATAACGTATCCTCCAGCCATGCCCATGACTGGGCCGCCTTCATGATGGGCGTCCCCAACTCCATCGGCATCGACACCAACGATTCCACTTTCTTCTCGACGCCCCGCCGGGCTCTCTTTTTCCAGGATGACTTCCGCGTCAACAACAAGCTGCGCCTCTCGCTCGGCCTGCGCTATGAGCGCGAAGGTGGCATCACGGAGCGTTACAACCGCGCCATCGCCGCCCCCTTCATCGCCGATCTGAAGCTGCCCATCACCGATCTCGTGCAGGCTGCCTACGCCCGCAACCCGATCGCGGAGCTGGCGGCGTCGCAGTTCAGCGTGCTCGGCGGCACCGCTTACCTCGGCACCAATGGCTACGACTCGGCAACCAGGGGCACGCACATCTTCCTCCCCAAGGTCGGCGCGGTCGTTCAGCTCGACAACAAGACCGTGATCCGCGGCGGCTACGGCATGTACATGGATACGCTGAACTCCAGCAACACCCGCCCCGATACGTTCGGCTATAACCAGGCCACTGGCACCCCGCTCACCACCGATGCCGGACTCAGCTTCTGCTGCGGCGTGGGCGCTGCCGCTGGTCTGGCCACCGGACGCACCCCCATCAACGATCCGTTCCCCGTGCGCGCCAACGGCACCCGTTTCGACGAGCCGCTGCAGAACAAGCTCGGCTCCATGCCCCGCGTCGGCCGCGGCTTCACCTCATTGCCCTGGAACTTCCGCCCCGCGCTGCAGCAGCGCTGGAGAATCGGCGTCCAGCGCGAAATCATGGCCAATACGCTGCTCGATGTCTCCTACAACGGGGCCTATTCCACCATTCCCGTCAACCAGCGCATCGACTTCCTACCCGGCCAGTACTGGACCACCGGAAGCGCCCGCAACCAGGCGCAGGACAATTTCCTCAACGCCAACGTCCCCAATCCGTTCAACATTAACAACCTCACCGCGCTGCGCACCTCTGACCCGACGCTGTTCAGCTATCTCTCCGGCCAGGGCATGTTCACCTCTTCGGTGATCGCGCGCCACCGCCTGTTGCGCGCCTTCCCGCAGATGAACAATATCAACGGCCTGCGCCCGGGCGTCGATTTCAAAGACTCCCTCGGCTTCAACGACTACCACGATCTGCAGGTGCTCGTCGAGCGCCGTTACGCCAAGGGCATCACCATGTCGTTCATGTACACCCGCGCCACCAGCAACGTGGCCGACTTTTACAACAACGAATTCGATGCCGCCCCATCCGAACGCGTCAACAACAACGTCATGCCCCATCGCCTGGCCTGGACCACCGTTTGGGAAACCCCCTTCGGCAAGGGCCGCGCGTTCGTCAAGGACGGCCCGCTCAGCCACGTCATCGGCAACTGGAACCTGAGCTGGATCTACCAGGCCCAAAGCGGACGCGCCACCGATTGGGGCAACCGCTTCTTCAACGGCGATCCCAACGTTCTGGAAGGCCTCTTCAAGAGCGACGAGATGCGCAGCCGCGACCTGCGCCAGTGGTTCGACAGCTCCATCGCCTACCGTGGCACGGGCGCGCTGCCGGCCAACATGTTCGAAGGCCGCGCCTCACAGCAACCCGGCGGCTACCACGTGCGCGTCTTCCCGCAGCGGCTCAACTCGCTTCGTACGGACGGCATCCGCAACTGGGACGTGAAGATCGAGCGCATCTTCCCCATCAAGCCGGAACGCGGCATCCTCGCCAAGTTCTCGGTGGACCTGCTCAACGCCACCAACCACACCAACTTCGCCGCGCCGAACACTGACCCCACTTCGGGTAACTTCGGACGCGTCACCGGACAGCGCGGTCTCCCCCGCGTGATCCAGTTCAACCTGCGCGTCGAATTCTAACCTGCGCCAGTCCAATCAACCCTGCCCCGAGCCCGAGCATCACCCAGGTGCCGGGTTCGGGGTTTGGCACCACCGTGTCCGCACCCATGAGCGTCTGTGCCGGCACTCCCTGGAAGCTTACGTTCCGATACACCGTCCCCGCCGTCGAACTCTGCCCGGCGCTCAGCGCCAGGTACGTGGCGGCAAATCCATACGCCGCCTGATCATTGGAGTTGGGGGCACTGTGCCGCCGGACCGCACCCGCCGTCAGCCCGTCGCCGTTGTCGTGCACGATATCCCAAATCGCCAGTTGCAGCCCGGCGCCCTCCCTGGCTGTATCCACATCGCCCAGCACGTTCTGCAGCAGCCACGCCACCCGCTCCCCGTTGGGCACCGTCGATGGCTCCTGCAGCGTCGTGGCGTAGCTGCCAAGCCCGATGGAAGTGAACAGATCCACACAGAAGGCAAGGCCGTTCACCGTGCCGGCCGGTACCCCTGTTATCGTGATCCGGATCGCTCCCGCGTAACTGACCGAGTTGTTTCCGTTTACCCCGTAATTCAAGTTCATCCCTCGGCTGCTATCGGTCCCGGTGAGTGTGATGGTAGCGGCCGGACAAACAAGTGCGCCTGCAAACAAGAGACTGAGAAGGTGGCTCCGATTCATGTATCCAGAATAGTTTTGGTATGCAAAGGAATAAATCCGCAGAAATGCACCATACAGTTGTTTTGTTTCGTAGTACAAACGTCATCGGTCCTGTAACTATCGATTGACTGGAGTACTGGCATCCCCACCCGCTTAGTTCTACAATGCAAGCGGATGAAAGAAATCCCTCCGTCCGTCATCCGTAGCCGCATCGAGCACCTGCTTGCCGTCGACCCGGAGTCGAAGCCGGACATCTACATGCGGCTGTTCGGCGCTGCCGAAGTCCTCAGCCTCAACTACCTGCTCGAATTGCTGCTTGCCGCGGGAATCGCCACTTTGGGTCTGGTTCTGGACAGCCCCGCCGTGGTGATTGGCGCGATGCTCATCTCGCCCCTCATGGGGCCGATCCTCGCCGCCGGGCTCGCCCTTGCCGCAGCGGATATCTACCTTGGCATCAAATCCCTGCTCAGCATCCTCATCAGTTGCGTTTGCGCCATCCTGTTTGCCGCCACACTCGTCTGGCTGCTGCCGTTTCAGTCCCCCACGCACGAAGTCCTGGCCCGCACGCAGCCCAACCTGCTCGATCTCGGTGTTGCCCTACTGTCGGGGCTCGCCGGTTCCGTCGTCGTCTTCCGCGGCGGCAGCGGCGGAGGCGTCACCGCGCTCCCCGGCGTGGCCATCGCCGTAGCGCTCATGCCCCCGCTATGCACGGTCGGCTTCGGCGTCGGCAGCGGATTCTCCGTGCCGATCATCACCGGCGCGGGTCTGCTCTTCCTGACGAACCTCGCCGCCATCATGGCCAGTGCGTTCGCGGTGTTCTACTCCGTTCGCATGGATGCCCCTGATCTTCGTATGAAGATCGACTATTCCATCCTCGAACAGGCCTCCAACGATCGCCTCTATCGCGTTCTGAACCGGACCCGCCTTTCGCGCACCTTCGCCGACATCGGCAAACTACGGTTCCGCGTTCTGATGCTTGTGGCGACCCTGGCGGCACTGTTCGTGCCTCTGCGCCAGTCGCTCTATCAACTGCGTGAGGAGACCGTGGCTCGCAGCGCGGCATATGACGCCGTGCAACTCATCGCCACGCCGGGCATGATCTTCACCCAGCAACTCGACATCAGCCCGGAACGCATCATCCTCCGCATGATTGTGACGGACTCCGTCAGCCAGGACAAAATCCGCGAAGCCGAGAAGCTCCTCCTGCGCCGCACCGGAAAGGAAGTCACCGTCTCCGTGCGCAAGGTGGCCAGCGAGGAGGAAATTGCGCTACTCCGCGAGCGTTTCCGCACCCCGCAGCAGCAGGCGCCGCCGCAGCCGGCCAGCCTCGACGCCATCCGCGCCGAATCGCTGGCCCGCATCGCCGATCCATTGAAGGAAGTGTGGCCCGCCGAGTCCGCCCCGATGCTCGGTTATGAAGTCGGCTTCACCGCCGAGGAGATCCTGGTGCGTGTGCGCTACGAATCGGAAAAGCCCGTCGATCCCACCGCGCAGGAGATGCTCAGCAAAGTGCTGCAGACCCATCTGCAGGCGCCGAACGTGCGGCTTGTCCTCGATCACGTGCCTCCGCCCAAACCGGAGCCGCCCAAGCCTACATCGAGACGGGGGACAGCGCGCCCTTCCGGATCCGCCAAATAAACCCGTCCAGCACATAGTGCGTCGCCTGCGGTACGGCCAGCAGCGGCACCACCACGGCCAGCGCGGCCTGTTCCTCCAGATGCGGCAGGAAGGCCAGCCAGGAGAAGAACTGCGTGTGATCGCGCCACACCAGCACATCCCAGAACGCCTCTTCGACGTAGGCCAGCGCCAGCAGGAAGCCTACAAATAGCGGCGCCATCGCCGGGCGGTAGATCCGCGCCCCGCTCTTCTTGCGTTCGAAGATCCAGATCAGCGCCATGTACGGCACCCCGTGCGCCACTACGTTGGTCGCGGTGAACGTCAGATCGCCGTCATACCAGACGATCCCCGTGTACCAGGAAAGCGCCGTGCCCAACAGCACCAGGTGCTTCGGCAGATTCATCACGCCCGTGCGCCGCGCATCGGCCACGGCCCGCACCACATACGCCGCCAGCGCGCCCACGTACAACGCAAGCACCACCCGTTCCACCCATGCCGCCGCCAACGGAACGAAATCCCCCGGCAGGAACCAGTGAAACGACCGCGGATGCGTGTGCCAGTAGACCAGCGGATACAGCGTCGCCAGGTAGACCGCCGCGCCGTCGATCCAGCGTCCCCAGCGCGGCCCGTCTTCCTTCCGTGCGTAGAGCCGCAGAAAGCCGTACTGCTGGCGCACGAAATGA
>CALFYN010000865.1 GCA_937952345.1 uncultured Acidobacteriota bacterium | reverse complement strand
CAGGCAGTGTCACACAATCTCATCGGCACATGGTCGAGCGCGGTGAAGCCGGCCGAGGTGGTGCGAATCCATCCGGAATCAAAGGGGATGCAGTACCTGACGGCCTTCAACACGGAGAAGGCTACTGAGATCGACTGGCAGCCGCTGCGGCACTTTACGTTCACGGCGAAGAACGGGCGCAGGATTCATAGCATGATTGCGCTGCCGCCGGCGTTCGACGCCTCGAAGAAGTATCCGCTGCTGGTGCTGATTCATGGCGGTCCGCACACGATGTGGCGCGATGAGATCACGCTGCGCTGGAATTACCATCTGCTGGCGGCGCCGGGTTACGTGGTGCTGCTGACGAACTACACAGGATCCACGGGATTCGGGGAAGGTTTTGCGCAGGCCATGCACGGCGATCCGCTGCGGGGGCCGGGCGAGGAGTTGAATGAAGCGGCCGATGAGGCGATCCGGCGTTTCTCTTATATTGATGGTTCGCGGCAATGCGCGGGCGGGGCGAGTTACGGTGGACATTTGGCGAATTGGCTGCAAGCGACCACCACCCGCTATAAGTGCCTAATCAGCCATGCCGGGCTGATCAACATGGAGTCGCAGTGGGGCACCAGCGATTCGATCTATCATCGCGAAGTGATGGCCGGCGGGCCGGTTTGGGAACAGGGTCCGGTGTGGCGCGAGCACAATCCGATCCGGTTCGCAAAAAATTTTCGCACGCCGATTCTGGTCACGGTGGGGGAGAACGATTTTCGCGTTCCGCTTAACCAGACGCTGGAGAACTGGAGTGTTTTGCAGCGTTTACAGATCCCCTCGAAGTTGATCGTGTTTCCCGGGGCGAACCATTGGATCCTGAAACCGGAGGACAGCCGGTTTTTCTACAGCGAAGTGCACGCGTGGTTGGGGCGGTATCTGAATCGTCCATAGAATCAACGCGTTGCAGGCGTGGTTGGGGCGTCAAATCGGGATATAGGGGATAGACCCGAGATTCATGGCTTCGTAACCTTATGCACCGTATATAGATAAAAGTCTTGACGAGCCCCAATATATTGGGGGATCATGGACGAGCACGTCAAACGGTTGTGTTTGACCCCAAGGCTCAATTCGCCATCGTTATTTCACAACAACTTAGCCAATAAAGGATTGCCAAGATGGGTCAGCTTAGTGTCGATATCAGTGTCCGGATGCGAGAGTTGAGGCGCTCGCTCCCTGTCAGCCAGCGTACTGGAGTTGATTTTCCCCGGTACTTCACGGCCCGGATGGAAGCCGGAAAGACACCCTACGATGAAGTGCAATGGGAGCTGCGGAACGCGACCATTGGAAACGATAAAGGTTCCGTGATTTTCGAGCAGCGCGATGTGGAAGTGCCTGCCGACTGGTCGCAGACGGCCACCAATATCGTGGCCAGCAAATATTTTCATGGACGGATGGGCTCGCCGGAGCGCGAGCGGAGCGTGCGGCAACTGGTGCACCGCGTGGTGGACACGATTGCCGAATGGGGCTCGACGGGCCGGTATTTCAAAACCGCGCAGGATGTGGAGAACTTCCGCGACGAGTTGGCGCACCTGATGCTGACCCAGAAGGCGTGCTTCAACTCTCCGGTGTGGTTCAACGTCGGTGTGAAGGAACAGCGCGGCTATGGCTGGTATTACGACGAAGCCGCCGATGCTGTGAAGAAGATGTCGAAGGAAGAAACGCGGCCGCAGTGTTCGGCGTGTTTCATCAATTCCGTGAGCGACTCGCTGGAGTCGATTTTGGACCTGGCCAAGACCGAAGGAATGCTGTTCAAGTGGGGATCGGGCACGGGCACGAACCTGTCGCAGCTTCGCGAAGAAGATGCGATTCTTTCGGGCGGCGGCCGGGCGTCCGGTCCGCTGAGCTTCATGAAAGGTTTCGATGCGTTTGCGGGCGTGATCAAGAGCGGCGGCAAGACGCGGCGCGCGGCGAAGATGGTGATCCTCAATGTGGATCATCCGGACATCGAGAAATTCGTTTGGTGCAAGGCGAAGGAAGAGAAGAAGGCGCACACGCTGATTGACGCGGGTTATGACAGCTCGCTGGACGGTGAAGCGTATGGCTCGATCTTCTTCCAGAACGCCAACAACAGCGTGCGCGTGACGGATGACTTCATGCATGCGGTGGTGGAAGACCGCGATTGGTGGTCGAAGTCGAGGATTGACGGGCAGCCGCGGAAGCGCTTCCGGGCGCGGGAACTGATGCGGCAGATCGCCGAGGCGACGCATCAATGCGGCGATCCGGGGTTGCAGTACGACACGACGATCAACCGCTGGCACACGTCGAAGGCGACGGCGCGGATCAATGCGTCGAACCCCTGTTCGGAATACATGTTCCTGGACGATTCGGCCTGCAACCTGGCGTCGTTGAACCTGATGCGGTTCGTATCGCCGGGCGGCGAATTCGATGTGGTGGCGTTCCGGCACGCCGTGGACACGACGATTCTGGCGCAGGAAATTCTGGTGGACAACGCCAGCTATCCGACGGAGCGGATTGCGAAGAACTCGCACGATTTCCGGCCGCTGGGGCTGGGATTCGCGAATCTGGGCGCGCTGCTGATGAGCATGGGCATCCCGTACGATAGCGATCAGGGCCGCGATTGGGCCGGCGCGATTACGGCGGTGATGTGCGGACAGGCGTACTTGACGAGCGCTCGTGTGGCCGAAGCGACGGGTCCGTGCCCGGGCTACGGCGTCAATGAAGAAGGTTTCCTGGAAGTGGTGCGGATGCACCGCGAGTCGGTGAGCCGGATTGACAACCGGCGCGTGCCGGCGGCGATGTTCGAGAATGCGAAGCTGTGCTGGCAGCAGGCTTACGATAAGGGCAAGGAATCGGGCTTCCGCAACAGCCAGACGACGGTGATCGCGCCGACGGGCACGATCGGGTTCATGATGGATTGCGACACGACGGGCATCGAGCCGGACCTGGCTTTGGTGAAGTACAAGAAGCTGGTGGGCGGCGGCGTGATCAAGATCGTGAACAACACGGTGCCGCAGGCGCTGATCAAGCTCGGCTACCGGCCGGAGCAGGTGGAGCGCATCGTGAGCCACATCGATTCGACGGGAACGATTGAAGGTGCGCCGGACTTGAAGCCGGAGCATCTGCCGGTATTCGATTGCAGCTTCCGGCCGCAGAACGGGACGCGCTTCATCCACCACATGGGCCATGTGAAGATGATGGCGGCGGTGCAGCCGTTCATTTCCGGGGCGATTTCGAAGACGATCAATATGCCGGAGGAGTCCACGGTGGAAGACATCATGGACGCCTACATTGAGAGCTGGCGGCTGGGGTTGAAGGCGGTGGCGATTTACCGTGACAACTCGAAGCGCGTGCAGCCGCTGAGTTCGGGGACGGGCAAGGGCGCGAAGGGAACAACGGCTGTGGCGAAGGCTGAGCCGCAGGTGACCGAGCGCATTGTGTACCGGCCGATCCGCCGCAAGCTGCCGGATGAACGGCAGTCGATCACGCACAAGTTCTCGATCGGCGGGCATGAGGGCTACATTACCGTTGGGATGTTCGAGGATGGGACTCCGGGCGAGTTGTTCATCACGATGGCGAAGGAAGGTTCGACGATCAGCGGATTGATGGACAGCTTCGCGACGGCGGTGAGCTATGGGTTGCAGTACGGCGTGCCGCTGAAGTTCTTTGTGGATAAATTCAGCCACGTTCGGTTTGAGCCGAGCGGATGGACGGGCAATCCGCAGGTGCCGTATGCGAAGTCGATCATGGATTACATCTTCCGCTGGATGGCGGCGAAGTACCTGCCGCCGGAGGAAGCCGTGGATGCCGTGAATGAGGCGGGGGAATCGACCCGGTTGCGGCCTACGGAGGCGGAACCGCAGCAATCGCTGCCGTTTGGTCCGGTGGTGGAGGATGCTCCGCTGTGTTCGGAATGCGGCGGGCTGATGACACGGAACGGGTCTTGCTACAAGTGCGAGAACTGCGGGGGGACCAGCGGGTGTAGTTAGAGGGATTTGGAGTCCACTTGTCCTTTCATTGGGCGCCGCGGCCGGTTGGTTGGCGGCGCCTTTTGTGTTGTGTGAGCAGGGGCGATAATGCAGCGTAGCCAATCCGATCTGATGAGATTGCCGCTCCGTTCCGATTTCCGGATTGCCGACGATCCGGACCGAAGTGAAGCACTCCACCTGAGCCGGAACTGAGGTGCGGAGCATGTGTGATGCTCCAGTCAGTGGACGTCGAGTCGCTAGATCGTTACGTGTGGTCCCTGGATGTGCAGTCGATATCATGGTATTGGACTTAGAACCTGTTCGAGAGAGGTATGACCATGGCTACGCGGTCGCGCTTTGGAAGTGGGGAGGCGTATTCGAGACGCTGGTCAAACCAAACTGGAGGGCTTGTGGATGCATTTTTCGGAACTCGGCTGTTCAATATCATTACGTTTGTCGCCAGCATCGCTTCGATCGTCTCATTACTCTATGCCATCTGGATTAATCGCTCTAGGCACATGATGCTGTTTATGAGCGGGTTGTCAATCAGCCTGTCCGTACTCGCGTCGTACTCGTTCTTCCAGTACGAAGCAATGCGGTCCGCTGCAGCCATCGCTGCTCGTGAGAAAGAGACCGCTC
>CALFYN010000864.1 GCA_937952345.1 uncultured Acidobacteriota bacterium | reverse complement strand
GGCCGGCAGTGTGGGCGAAGGCGGTTCGGATGCCCACGCCGGGGGCAGGTGCACAAATAGTTGTTGTAGAAGAAACCCAAATGCGGGTGAAGGACTTTCGCGCCAAAAAGCGACTGAATGGACTGCGTGAGCGACACGAGATTCCCCCAACGGTCGCAGACGGTGAGGTGCGTGGTGTCGCCTGGTTCTTCGCTGGCCACACCCGATCCGGGCACCGGAGCCGAAGCCCATTGGGCCGCGACAAGGCGAAGGCGCTCCTCATCCAAGTGGAGGGGCAATTCCGGTTGATGGTGCGCTTCCCGTTGCACGAAGGCGGCATGTATGGCCAAAGCAAGGCTCGATGGGCGGTCCAAGGAGTGGGCAGTGGTGAACCGTTCGTAGAGGCGCAGCGCGGCGAACAGTTGCGGGGCGCCGCCGTGGGTTGGTCCGCTGAAGATGCGGTGCTCGCCAAAGGAAATAGCGTCAGGGCAGTGCGTGGCGGGGTGAGCCGCCGCGGACAGATCCTTCCGTTTGATGAGGCCACCATGGGATCTCATGTCGGCGGCGATGGAGTGGGCGATGCTGCCCTCATAGAAGTCGGCAGGACCTTCCTGGGCGAGGTGGCGCAGGGTGGCCCCGAGGGCGTGTTGGCGCAAGACGAATCCCGGGGCGGGTGCCTGTCCGCCGGGAAGCAGCAGCGCGGATGCCGCGGGATCCTGCGCCAGGCGGGGCAGGCACCACCGGATTTGCGAGCGTTGCAAGGCAGAGAGTTCGAAGCCGTCCTCGGCGAGTTCGATTGCGGGCAGCAGCACCTGGTAGGCACGCAAGCGTCCCCAGCGTTGTTGCGCGGCGAACAGAGTGGCCACCGTCGAAGGCACGGTGGCGGCCTTGCGTCCGTAACGTTGTTCGCGGGGCGAGATGGTCGCCTTCGAGGCGCGTGCGGGTGCGAAGGAATGGCCGTCGAGCAAGGCCATTCCTCCATCGGCGAAACGGGCCAGCAGAGTGGTCTGCCCCCCCAGGCCGGAGCCGGCGGGTTCACAAACGCTGAGGGCCCAGGCAGCGGCTACAGCGGCATCGACGGCGTTACCGCCGCAGGAGAGGATGCGGGTTGCTGCCTGAGTGGCGCAGGGAAACGCGGTGGCCACGGCGGGCATGGCCGGCAGCGTGGCAGATCCCCTCATCGCGGTTGCAGTGGGCATGGATGGTCCTTGTACGGCTAGTCGGCTGGAAGGTCGTCCAGCCAGCAGGCGCCCTCCACATTGCGGCGGGAGAAGATGCGGCCGATTGCCTGAGGGTTCTTGCTCTGGTGCTGCTTCATGTAGATGCGGTTGTCATCGCCGATGCCGAGGATTTCGATCTTGCCCTGGTAGTGCGACATGATGTACTTGAACGTTTTTTGAATGCCGCTGAGGCGGCTGTTGACTTCGGCGACGATGGCAGCGCCGCGCGCCAGCGGAACCTGGAAATGGGAGGCAGCCTTCACCGGGCGGCCCTGGAACAAGTAGTAGGGGCGCACACCGATGGAATGAAGCTTCTGGAAGGTCATGGTGAGGATTTCCGGATCATCGTTCACGCCACCCAACAGAACCCCCTGGTTGAGGAATTGCACACCATGCCGGCGCAACGTGCGGATGTTCTTCTCCGCCTCGGGCGAAATCTCGCCGATATGGTCGAAGTGGCTCACGATCACCGGAGTCTTACCGGCCTTCTGAATGCGTTCAAACATGGGGATGAGGCTGGGATCGTCGAAACGCGGGGGATAGAAAGCGATGGTCTTGGTGCCGAAGCGGATGGACGTGAGGTTTTGCAGCGGCAGCAGATGGTCCAGGATGGCTTCGAGTTTGGGCGTGGCCAGCACGAAGGGGTCGCCGCCGGAGAGCAGCACATTGTTCATTTCGGGATGCATGCGGATGTACTGGGCGACGCGGCCAAAGTCGGGAGCCACTTCGTCGGAGTCATTGCCGACAATGCGCTTGCGGAAACAATAGCGGCAATAGGAGGCGCAACGGTCGGTGACCAGCAGGAGTCCGGTTTGCGGGTATTTGTGCTGTAAGCCAGGGACGACGGTGTTATCGCCCTCGCCGCTTGTGTCGAGTTTCCCGGCGCTGGTCAATTCGCGGATCGATGGCTCGACAATGTGCTTGAGCTGTTCGTAGTAGCCGCTGGACCGAATCTGGTCGCTATAGAACCTGGTGACCTGGTGACGGGTAATGTCGTTATCCTTGAGTTCCTTCAGCGTCAGGACCGCCGGCCCCTCCATGAAGTTGATGGTGATCAGCCGGTCTTGCGGCGGTTGCGGTTTGTAGTCGGCGGTTCCGCAAGGCGGATGCGCGATGGTCGCATTTAGGGCCGGAGTGCTGTGCTCAAGCGTCATTGTCGGTAAAGTCTCCCAGTTTAAAGTCGGGCTTGTTGTGCCCCTCGGAAGCTCTGACAGCACCAGCGGCTGCGCTGGAACAGATAATTCGCTCAAATCATGAAAAAATCTGTAATAGGCTGAGAGCGGTCAGAAATAGTAGCGGAGTTCGGTGCGGAAGAGGACCGCGGATGAGGCCGCGGCGGAAAAGGCGGGACCTGGGAGAAACAAGCCGACGTAGAGCGAGGTTTCGAGGCTCGGGCCGCGGCGCATGGTAAAGACGGTGTCGAATTCGCGGCCGAGGCGGGGGTCGCGGCCGTTGGGGGTGGCGGAGATCCGCATATCGGGTAGTGTGCGGCTGGGCGTAAGCTGACGGTACTGATGGAAGCGCACAGTCAAGGACCATCGTTGCCTGGGCTGGATGCCCGCTTCCGCCGAGAGGACGCGGAGGTTGCTCAGTTCGGGAGCGGTGAGAATGCCGTAGGAGTGAATGCGCTTGAGTCCGGATAGGCGCGATGTTGTGTCTTGAAGGCCGGTCTGGCGAAACCGGCTGTCGACGGAATCGCGCCGGTTCTTATCCCCGGAGCCGTAGGCGTAACTTGCGGAGAACGACGGGCGGAGTGGTTTGCGCAGTTTGAATGCCAATCCGGCGTCGGCGGCATGGCCGCGCAGGCGTCCGCCCGCCGATTTTCCCCAGAGGCGCGCCGATTCCAGCCAGTAGTGGAAGCCACTTGTCACAGGCCCATACGAACGCCAGCCCAGCCAGGTGGGATCCTGTTCGGAACGGGAGACATCATTGCGATGCAGCAGGTACGCCCCAACGGAGCGGCCACCGGGCAGGCGGTACTGCGTGGAAGCAAGCCAGTGCAATTGATCGCGGCGCGCTGTGCCGGGATGCCATATGCTCCTGGCAGCGGCCCATTCGCTTCGCAGGCGGCCCGTCCGCAGGTGAAGACGGATGGCGTCGAGGGATTCGTCGAATAGCCATTCCCGGCTGTCGCGAAACCGTTGGCGGCCGATTTGAATGGCCAGCGCGGGATGGAGCAGCCTGGTCATCAGGTAGGCCTCACGGAGGCTGGCCGAGCCGGAGGTTCCGTTCTGAGCGGGAAGACCGGGCCGCGTGAGGCTGGACCCGAGTATTTTCGCAAAGGCCCAGGCGTTCTCGCCGAGGGGCATTGTCACGGATAGACTGGCGAGCGAGCCGATGCGGTCGAGCCTTTCTTCACGCGATGCGTTGAGATCCCAATCGCGGCGGGCTTCGAACTGCGTTCCCGCGTAGCCGGCGATTGTGGCGGGGCCCACGCGGATGGGATCCGGATTCAGTTCATCGTCGTCGCGGCGGGCAAAGGGGGCCGTAGGGCTGAGCGCACCGGCGCTTTCCGTGAATCCTGTGTAGCGTGTGCGCGAGCGGAGATGGATTGTGACGCCGTGGACCGAGATGCGCCCGCGTTTGGCATCGATTCCGGCAGCATCTCCAGTCAGGCTCAGGCTGGTGCGCGTGGAAGACGGGTAGAGGCGGATGGATCGCGCGACGTAGACGGCGGAAGCTCTGCGCAACAGGATGCGGACGCGCATGCCGGGCCGGAGCCGGTTGGCCGGGAGTTTCTCGTGTCCTCCCGTAACCAGCATGTCTGGAGGAATCGACACCTTCAATGGGCCAAACTCCGCCCACAGCAATCCTCCGCGCTCTCGCAGCGAAGAGATGCGTCCGGTGACACTACGGCTTGCATTGCGGGAGGCCGGCCGGATGGCTCTGGCGATGAGCCGCTGATTACCCTCCAGGCTGGCTTCCAGCGTTATGCGCCGGCCTTCGGTGAGGGTTTGGGCGAACAAAACCTGTGCCGCCGCCCACAGGGGCAAGCCCCAAGAAAGCAGCCGGGAAGAGCACAGCCACATGCGAGAGACGGAAACCTCCACCTGCGTGAGACAGGTGGAAGCGCCCCGCGGAACGGAATTTTTTCAGCAGTGTGTCGATATCCGCCGGATGGCGCGTCAGCGCAACTTCGCGGGCACCTGGAATTCGGGGCCGGCGTAGAGGAACTCTTCGGCGAGTTTATATGCGCTGTCTTTGGCGGCGATTTCGGCTAATTTGCGGACATTGATCTCGACGAGCTTGCGGACGGCTTCCTCGTTGACGACATCGAGCAGGGGGAGGCGGCGGCCGCTTTCGTCGAGGCGTTTGCGAATGCGCATGGCCATGCTGTAGTTCACGGTTTGCAGGGCTTGCGAGGCGCGGAGTTTTTTGTCGAACGAGGCGGCGATGTCGATGATCTTAGGCTGTGGCGTGAAGGTGGCTGTGCTTTCGGGCTCGCGGCGGCGCGGATCGAAGGGTTGCGCGTAGTAATAAAGCTCTTTCACGACATGCGTGGCGAGGCCGACTTCGGCAAACGGGGGCTGATGGTTGGCGAGGGCCGCGATGCGGCGGGCTTCTTCGGCGGCCATGCCGGTGTAGTGGCGGTCGAGCACCTCGACATATTCGGCGTATGGATTCGGGATCAGCATCACGTCGGGCTTGACGAGGCGCACGTAGAACAAGAGGCGGTCGCGGATTTCGGTGGGCGATACGCCGCCGAGTTCGCCGGCGCGGTAGCCGAGCGAATGCACTTGCGCGATGCCGAGCGTCTTGGCGGCGCGATCGACTTCTTCCTTGACGCGGGAGGCCGTTTCTTCGGGCGATAGATTCCAGGAGTCCTTGTCGTCGTTGGTGACGCGGACGAGCACGATGCGATCGCCCTGGGCGGCCATGGAGGCGATGGTTCCGCCGGCGGCGAGAACGAAGTCGGGCGCATCGGCCGTGATCACGAGGACGGTTTTGGCATGCGCCGCGAGCGCGCAGAGGAATAGCAATAGGACTTTCATCGGCTCACCACATTCGCTTTCAAATAATCCGTTAATCCGGGGAGATAATCGAATTCATCGCGGTACCAGTAGACTTCGGCGTATTGGACGCCGTTCTCGGTGCCTCGCTTGCGGGAAATCCAGTTCATGTACCACTCTTCGATGAGCACGGCGGCGTCTTCGTCCGTCTTGCCTTCGAATTCCGGGACGGTGAGGTTTTCGGCGGCCAGTTGGGCGCGCACCGATTTAGCGAGGCCGGGCTTGGCGTAGACATTGCGGTGCGCGACGTAGGCTTTTTCCTTGCGTTTGACCTGGCTTTCGGTGAGTTCGACGGCGACATTGGGGCGGTGGCCGCGGCCGTAATCGACTCGCGCTTTGAGGAACAGGTGGGGGACGCGGTGGGGTTCGAGGCCTAGCTCCATGTGTTCGGGATGGACGTTGGCGAGGCCCGCCATCCAGACGGCTTCGGCGAGCGCGCGGGACACTTTGCGGTGGTCGGGATTGCGGTCATAGTGCCCCCAGGGATCGTGGCCGAGGACCACGTCGGGGCGGTGCTTGCGGATGAGGAGGATGATCTGGGCGCGCAATTCGAGGAGCGGAATGGCATCCATGTAATCATTTCGCCAATTGAGGCTATAAACGCCCTTCATTCCGAGGATTTTCGTACCGGCCTCGGATTCGCGCAGATTGTACATGTCGTTGTGGGGATAGCCGTGGGCGCCGTCCTTCTCGTCGTTGGAGGAACGCACGTACCAGGATTGGTAGCCGGCGTCGGTGAATTTGGCGATCAAGCCGCCCATGCCGTAATCGGTGGTGTGGTCGTCATGATGAGGCTGGATGACCA
>CALFYN010000863.1 GCA_937952345.1 uncultured Acidobacteriota bacterium | reverse complement strand
CATGGTGCGGACGCGGGGCGGGGCCTCGGCGATATCGCGGGATTGGGAGGAGTCGAAATCCCAGAGCTTCAGCGTGGATTTGCCGGCGGCGGCGGCCGCGCCGGAGTTGAGGGATAGGATGCGCTCCCCGGCTGTTGGGGCCACGGTTTTGCGGAGCTTGCCCGAGGTTGTGTCCCAAATGCGGATCTTGCCATCGGCGCAAAGGCCGCTGAGCGAGCCGTCCTTCTCAAAGACAATCGTGCGCACGTCGGCGTCGGAGGAGATGGTGCGGTCGGATTGCGCGGCCGCTGTGAGCGCGGCCATACAGAGGAGCATGGAGCAGCGCATCAGGCTTTCTCCAGCACGATGTCGAAGCTGACCGCGGCGCGGGGCGAGCCTTCTTCGTAGAGGCGGACCGGGCGCACGAGTTCGCGGTTGCCGACGAGGCCGCGCTTGGAGTAATGCTTGTCGGGATCGCCTTCGAACCAGGGGTCGGTGGCGAAGTAGATCTGGGTGATGAGGGTGCGATGGCCGGGGGCGGAGATCATGTAGTGGATGTGCTGGGCGGGACGGTCGGAATAGTGGCCGGGAAGGATGGTTTCGACGGCGTATTCGGAGGCGGATTCGGTGAGGAGCCTGGTGCGGTAGCTGTAGCCCTGGACGTCGTAGCGGCCAGCGTGATCGGCTTGCCACATATCGACCTGCGCGTTCTGGATGCGCTCGCCGCGGGTGTTATAGATGTTGCCGGAGACACGGAGAGGGAAGCCCGGGGCTCCGGGTTTGCGGAGATTCTTTTCGTTGGGGGCTCCTTTTTTGAAGAAGGGGCCGAGGACTTCGGTGGGGGTGGGCTTGGCGGCGTTGGCTTCGGTCTGCTGCCAGAGAGCGAAGAGCTGGTTGTGGGACAGGGCGGCACCGCCGACGAGCAGGCCGCGGACGATGCACCGTTCGAGCATTTCCCGGCGGGGGAGTTTGTTGTTCATAGCACCTCTTCTCAGGGACCGCGCGCAGGGCGGAGCCCCATGCGCGTTTGTTCTGTCAGGATACAATACCTGACGCGCGGGCGAAGGGGATCAGATGCCGGCGTACCAGGAGTAGCTGAACTCAGGCGCGGGAGAGCCGAGGCCTTTGCCGAACTTTGTGATGTCGTCGGTGACGGTGATGCGGTTGAGGTATTTGACGCTTTTGTAGCCGAGTTGGCGGGGCACGCGCATACGGAGAGGACCGCCGTGTCCGGCTGGAAGCGGGGCGCCGTTCATGGTGTGCGTGACGAGCGTTTGGGGATGCAACGCTTCGGCCATATCGAGGCTGTCCCACCAATCGGATTCGAAGGAGCGATAGACAACGAACGTGGCTTGGGAGCGCACACCGGAGAGTTGCAGCAGATGGGCGAGCGGGGCTCCGGTCCATTCGGCGATGAACGACCAACCTTCTTCGCAGATGAGTTGGGTGATCTGGCTACGGGCAGGCAGAGCTTTCAATTCGTCGAGGGAGTAGGAGGACGGACGTTCGACGAGGCCATCGATGTGCAGGCGCCAATCGCGGAAGCCGTCGTTCTTGAGTTGGAGGTAGGCATCCAGTTTGAGAGGCGTACCGTTGGCGAATGGAGCCGGGGAGATTGCGCTGCGCGGGTATTCGCGCGCCAGGGAATTGGCGGTCAACAGGCGGTGCGTGGCGTAGGTGAGCGTTGCGCCGGGTCCGTAGAGACCACCATGATCGGGAGGGATCAAGCCGTAGCGGGCAGCGAGTTTGGCGGCGACGGCAGTTCCTGCCACGGACGCCGCGGCGGTGGTGATCCATTTGCGCCGGGAAGAGATGCTCATAGACGATCCTCGGGGATGCGGCCGGTGATCATGGCTGTGGTGTGGGCACGGAAGCCTGCGCCGTATACCTTCCAGAGGTGCACGGCAACGAAGGCCACCAGGCAGATCGTGGCGAAGAAGTGAATGGTGCGGGCGGATTGCCGGCCTCCCCAGAAGGTATCGAGGAAGGGGAAGGCCGATGTCACGGCGGGGGACATGGCGAGTCCGGTCCAGAGGAAGAGAGGGAAGAGCAGGAACACGACGCCGAGATACGTCAGGCGCTGGAGTTTGTTGTATGCCTGCGGCGGAGGGGATGAGGCCGGAAGCAGATTCTTGCGGAAATGGCTGGTACGGAGACCGTGGAGGAGGTAGACGAAACCGGCAAAGACGAGCAGCCAGGCCGATTGAAAATGGAGGGCGCGGCTCCAGCCGTTCTGGTCAGGGAGCACAAAGCCGTAGCCCGTCTGGACGGCGGCGCGGGAGGCGGGGATGGGCAATTGGAAGAGGGCGGGTGTGTTGACGTTGCCGGTGTCTCCCCAATAGAAGCGGGGGTGGGAGATGACGAGTTGGACACCGCTGAGCAGCAGTGCGAAGACGCAGAGTGTGGTGATCCAGTGGGTGATGCGAACAGCGGCGGAATGCCTCGGGCTGGGGTTCACCATGCGGGGATGGTATCACAGACGAGCGCGGGCGGATTCGAAAACTCCGCGGAGCATGGCTTGGGTGAGTTTGCCGGTGGATGTGTTCTGCTGGCTGGGATGGTAGGAAGCGATCAGGGTTTGATTGCCGGGGTTGTGGATGGCTCCGTGGGCGAAGGGATATGGGGCTTTGCGGGCGCCGATGATGCTGAGGTAGGTATCGAAGGCGATTCTGCCGAGGGCCACGATTACCTCGACGTTCGGGAGCAGTTGGAGTTCGCGTTCGAGGTAAGGGCGGCAGTTGGCGAGTTCTTCCTTCGTCGGTTTGTTATCGGGCGGGGCGCAGTGGGCTGACGCGGTGATGTAGGCATCGATGAGTTGCAGGCCATCGGTGGCGGAGACGCTGGTGGGTTGCGTGGCGAAGCCGGTTTCGTGGAGGACACGGTAGAGGAAATCGCCGGAGGAATCGCCGGTGAACATGCGGCCGGTGCGGTTGGCTCCGTGGGCTCCGGGGGCGAGGCCGAGAATCAGGAGGCGGGCGTTGGGATCGCCGAATGAGGGCACAGGCTTACCCCAATAATCCCAGTCGAGATAGGCACGGCGCTTGGTTTGGGCGACGGACCGGCAGTGGTCGCGCATGCGGGGACAGCGCTCGCAGGCTGCGATCTGTTTCTGGAGGATGTTTAGCGCACGCATTCGAAGAGACCGGCGGCGCCCTGGCCTCCACCGACGCACATGGTGACGACGCCGTAGCGTGAGTTGCGGCGGCGCATCTCGTTGGCGAGAGTGCCGACGAGGCGGGAGCCGGTCATTCCGAAGGGGTGGCCGATGGCGATGGATCCGCCGTTGACGTTGAGTTTTTGGGGATCGAGGCCGAGGCGATCGCGGCAGTAGACGACCTGAACGGCGAAGGCTTCGTTCAACTCCCAGAGGTCGATGTCGTCGATTTTGAGGCCTTGGCGTTTGAGGAGTTTGGGGACGGCGTAGACGGGGCCGATGCCCATTTCGTCGGGTTCGAGGCCGGCGACAGCGAAGCCGCGGTAGATCATTTTGTAGGGGATTTTCAGTTCGTCGGCGCGCTGGCGGGACATGACGAGGGTGGCGCTGGCTCCATCGGAGAGCTGCGAGGAATTGCCGGCGGTGACGGAACCTTCGCCGCTATCGGGATCGAAGTGAGGTTTCAGCTTAAGCAGACCTTCGAGGGTGGTATCGGGGCGGTTGCACTCATCGCCGGTGACGGTGGCGCGCTCTTCGCCGATGGCTTCGCCGGTTTTCTTATCGAGGATGGCGCGAGTGACTTCCATGGGGGCGATTTCATCAGTGAAGAAGCCTTCCTGTTGGGCACGGGCCGTGCGCTGCTGACTGAGGAGCGAGTATTCGTCCTGGAGTTGGCGACTGATTTTGTAGCGTTTGGCGACAACTTCAGCGGTGACACCCATGACCATGTAGATGCCGGGCTTCTGTTCCTTGACGGCGGGGTGCGGGTGGGAATCGCGAGGGCTCATAGTGATGCTTTCGAGGCCGCCCCCGATGGCGGCGTCGGCGCCTTCGTGGATGATCTGATGAGCCGCCATGGCGACGGATTGAAGGCCGGAGGAGCAGAAGCGATTGACGGTGGTGGCGGCGATGGTGACGGGGAGTCCGGCGAGGACAGCGGAGACTCGGGCCACGTTCATGCCTTGCGGTCCGTGGGGCTGGCCGCAGCCGATGATGACGTCTTCGACTTCGGCTGGATCGAGTTCGGGGTGGCGGCGCAGCACCTCTTTGAGGCAGTGGGCCATGAGGTCGGCGGGATGGGTGCGGTTGAAGGAACCGCGAAAGGATTTGGCGAGCGGTGTACGTACGCTGTCGACAATTACTGCTTCACGCATGAGCAATCTCCTGATAGGGAAAGCCGGCGAAGGTTTTTCCTTCGCGGGCGAGGCGTTCGAGTAGGGGGGCAGGAGTCCAGAGGACGCCGTGCTGCTGGTGGAATTGATTGACGCGTTCGTAGACGGCGGCAAGTCCGGTGAGATCGGCGTGGAACATGGGGCCGCCGCGGTGGGCGGGGAATCCGTAGCCGTTGATGTAGATGATGTCGATGTCGACGGAACGGAGAGCCATGCCCTCTTCGAGGATGCGTGCGCCTTCGTTGACGAGCGCGTAGAGCAGGCGGTCGCGGATTTCGTCTTGCGAGATTTCGCGGGGAATGATGCCGGCTTCAGCGCGGACTTTGGCGATCAAGTCTTCGACGATGGGGTCGCGCTGGGGACGGCGGTTTTCGTCGTAGGCGTACCATCCGGCGGAAGTTTTCTGGCCGAAGCGGCCCATTTCGCAGAGGCGGTCTTCGAGCAGCGGCTTGCGGACGCCGGGGACTTCAAGGTGTCTGAATTCTTTGCGGATGCGCCAGCCAACGTCGAGTCCGGCGAGATCGCCAACCTGGAGGGGGCCCATGGCCATGCCGAAGTCGTACATGGCGCGATCGACGGCTTCGATATCGGCACCTTCTTCGACGAGGAATTGGGCTTCGCGGCGATAGGGTCCGAACATGCGGTTGCCGACAAATCCGCGGCAGTTGCCGACGAGCACGCCGATCTTGCCGAGAGTCTTGGCGAGGGACATGGAAGTGGCGATGACTTCCTTGCCGGTGGCCTTGCCGCGCACGATTTCGAGGAGGCGCATGACGTTGGCCGGACTGAAGAAATGGTGACCGATGACCATGTGCGGGCGCTTCGTGGCGGAGGCGATTGCATCGATGCTGAGGGTGGATGTATTGGAGGCGAGGATGCAATCGGGATTGGCGATGGAGTCGATTTCGGCGAAGATCTGCTTTTTGAGCTCCATGCCTTCATAGACCGCTTCGAGGATGATGCCGGCGTTTTCGAAGCCGTCGTAGGTGAGGGTGGGAGTGATGAGGGCCATGCGGCGGTCCATGGTTTCCTGCGTGAAGCGGCCCTTGGCTACGGAATTGGCGTAGTTCTTGCGGATGGTGGCGATGCCTTTATCGAGCGCGGCTTGGGAAGCTTCCTTGAGCAGGACGGGGATGCCGGCGTTGGCGTAGCTCATGGCGATGCCACCGCCCATGGTTCCGGCTCCGATGATTGCGGCGGAACGGATGGGCAGTACAGGCGTTTCCTTGGGTACGTCGGGGATTTTGGCAACGGTGCGTTCGCCGAAGAAGACGTGGATGAGCGCTTTCGATTGGGAGGAGAAGAGGCACTGCTGGAAGAGGCGGGCCTCCTCTTTGATGCCTTCGTCGAAGGGGAACTTGGTGGCGGCTTCGATGGCGTCGATGGCGGCAAGTGGAGCGAGGAGGGATCGCTGGCGCTTGGAGGCGGCGGCGCGTGCGGCGGCGAAGATGGGCGCGTTCGATTCGGGGGTGCCGAGCTTGTCGTTGCGGTCGCGGACGCGTGGGGCCGGCGTGGCGGCGATGGATTGGGCGAAGTCGATGGCCCCTTGGAGCAGGTCGCCGTCGACGACCTGGTCGATGAGGCCGAGGGCGTGTGCGGCGGGGACTTTGACGGGATCGCCGAACTGGCACATTTCGACGGCCTTGGCGACGCCGGTGAGGCGGGGGAGACGTTGGGTGCCGCCGGCGCCGGGGATGATGCCGAGTTTCACTTCGGGCTGGCCGACGTTGGCGGAGGGGACGGCGACGCGATAGGCGCAGGCCATGGCCACTTCGAGGCCTCCGCCGAAGGCTTGGCCGTGGATGGCTGCGACAACGGGCTTGGGGGAATCTTCGAGGGCGGTGAGCAGCGGAGCAAGACCGACGCCGCGCTTCTTTTCGCCGGAAGTGATTTTGCCGAATTCCTTGATGTCGGCTCCGGCGATGAAACTGCGGCCTCCGCCGATGAGGACGATGGCGCCGATGGAGGGGTCGCCGGCGGCCTGTTCGAGACCGGCGAGAATGCCTTCCGGGACGCCGGGGCTGAGGGCGTTCACCGGTGGGTTGTTCACGGTGAGGACGGCAATGCCGCCGGCGGTGGAATAGAGAACGAGGTCGCTCATGTGGTCATGCCTCGGCGATGACTTCGATTTCGACGAGGCAGTTGAACGGGATGGCGGCAACGGCGACGGTGGTGCGCGCGGGGGGATTTTCGCCGAAGCGGCCACGGAAGACTTCGTTCATGGGGCCGTAGAGATTGATGTCGGCAAGGTAGACGTTGCACTTGACGGCTTTCGCCATGGAGGAGCCAATGGCTTTGAGATTGGCTTCAATGGAATCGAGGACGTACTTGGTCTGCTCTTCGATGGAGCCGCCGTCGATCTTGCCGGTGCCGGAGACGAAGGCGAATCCGTTGCAGGTGACGACGGGGGAATAGAGTGGCGCCTTACCATCCTTGGGGCGGCCTTTGGGCCAGTGCGATTGCCGGGAGGATTTCTTCTGGGCAGTGGCGGCCACGGGGGTGAGGGCCGCGGCGGCAAGGATGTTACGGCGTGAGGATTTCATTCGGCTATGATGCCAAATCCTTCTGGTGCGGCGCAGTGCGCTTCAGTTGGCGGCCTTGGTGGAAGCGGCGCCGGATTCAAAGAATGCGTGCGCTGCACTCACAGTGTGCGCGATGTCTTCGTCGGTGTGGGCCGCGGAAAGGAATGCCGCTTCGAATTGCGAAGGAGCAAGGTAGACGCCGTGTTCCAGCATCCAGTGGAAGAATCTGGCGTAGGCCGCTTTGTCGGATTGGGCGGCGGTATCCCAGTCGATGACGGGGCTATTGGTGAAGAACCAGGTGAACATGGAGCCGACGCGATTGATGGTGATGCCTTTGGGCGGATTGGCGCAGAGAGCGGCGGCACGGCGTTCGAGATCGGCGTAGATTTCCGGATGGGCGGCGAGGTGGCGGAGCATTGCCAGCCCGGCGGTGACGGCCATGGGGTTGCCGGAAAGCGTGCCCGCCTGATAGATGGGGCCGACGGGGGCGATCTTCGACATGATGTCGGCGCGTCCGCCGTAGGCAGCGATGGGGAGTCCACCACCGATTACTTTGCCGAGGGTGGTGAGATCGGGTTTGATGCCGTAGAGCGACTGTGCGCCACCGTAGGCGACGCGGAAGCCGGTCATCACTTCGTCGAAGATATAGAGCGCGCCGTGCTTCTCAGTGAGAGCGCGGATGGCCTGGTGGAAGCCTGGCAGCGGAGGGACACAGCCCATGTTGCCGACAACGGGTTCGATGATGACGGCGGCGATTTTGTCGCCGTGCGCGGCGAAGGCTTGCTCGATGGCAGGAATGTTATTGTAGGGGAGCGCAATGGTGGTGGCGGCGAAACTGGCGGGGACTCCGACGGTGTCGGAGATGGCAAGGGTGGCCATGCCGGAACCGGCTTTGACGAGGAGGCTGTCGACGTGCCCGTGATAGCAGCCTTCGAACTTGATGGTGAGATCGCGGCCGGTGAATCCGCGGGCAACGCGGAGAGCGCTCATGGTGGCTTCGGTGCCGGAGTTGACCAGACGCACCATTTCCATGGAAGGAACGGCGCTGCGAATCATCTCGGCGAGTTCGATCTCGCGCTCGGTCGGCGCGCCGAAACTGGTGCCGACATCGAGAACGCCGCGGAGGGCTTCAATGACCTCGGGGAAGCGGTGGCCGAGGAGGAGGGGTCCCCAGGAGCCGACGTAATCGATGTAGGAGTTGCCGTCTTCGTCGATGAGGCGTGCGCCTTCTCCGCGGCGAATGAAGCGGGGGACTCCACCGACTCCGCGAAATGCGCGCACGGGGGAATTGACGCCGCCGGGGATGGTCTGTTTGGCGCGCTCAAATAGTGCTTCGGAACGTTCTGTTTTCATGCTCTCTGATCCCCCGGCACAATGCGTTGCACCATGAAACTCATCAAGATTTCCTGCAGGGTGCCGTTCAAGTTGCGGAGCAGGCGCTGGCGCAAAGTGAGATATGGCTGCGTGCCGGCGAACAGATCCTGCATTAACTCGAGGAAGCGTGGACTGCGATGCATGAACTCAACCATGCGGGTGGGGACGGCGCGGAAGAGGAAACGTCCGAGGAAAACGCGCTGGGCGATGCAGGCGCCAAAGGCGAGATCCTCACCGAAATCGTGATGCAGATCGCGGCGGTAGACGGAGGAGATTTCGTGGACGGGGTGGGCATCGCGGATGATGACGTCGGTGGCGAGATCGGCGGAACGCATGGCGTAGTAGAGGCCTTCCCCGGTGATGGGATCGACGAGCCCGCCGGCATCGCCGACAGCCATCCAGCCGTCGCCGGCGAGGCGGTTGCTTTTCCAGGCGGGGACTTCGAGCGATGGCAGAAGGTGGCTGTAGAACTGGGCCTTTGCGTAGTCGATTTGCTTTTCGCGCATGTAGGTTTCCAGGCGAGCGCGAAGCTTCTGCGCGGGCTCCCCTTTACCGCAGATGCCGACAGAGAGATGGCCCTGGCGCGGAAAGACCCAGATGTAGCCTTCGAGGCCGGGGAGGAATTGGATGTCGACGTGATTGCGATTTTCGGCGACGTAGTAGCCGAGGGCGATCATGGTGTCGGAGGGACGCAGTTGCGTACCGACATCGCGCAGGGGATTGCGGGCTCCGGTGGCGACAATGCAGTAGTCAGCATCAAGGTCGCCATGACGGGTTTTGAGACGCCAGCGTTCGTCTTGCCGTTGCAGGCCGAGGACGCGAGTCTTCTCCACTTTGGCTCCGGCGCTCTCGGCGCGGGTGAGGAGCATGCGGTTGAGATCGTATCGCGAGTAGATCAGGAGTGGCTGGCGGAGGTTCATGCGGGCCGGGCCGGCTTGTGGAGCGGCGATGTAGGTTTCGGTGATGACCTGCTTGGGGGTGTCGTTATCGCGGAGAAAGGGATACCGCTCGTAGGCTTTGTAGGTGATGCCTCCGCCGCAGGGCTTTTCCCAGGCGAGTTTTTCATCCAGCACAAACGTTTCGAGACCGGCCTGGGCCAACTTGTGAGCGGCGAAGGCGCCCGCGGGCCCTCCGCCGAGGACGACCACACGCTTCATTTTTTCTCTCCGGCTTTCTCTCCAGAAGCAGGGGCGGCGGAAGTGGGGGGATGGCCCGGGGGCATGGCGGGCATGGCTTCGGAACCGCCAGGAGCAGCGCCGGGGCCACCGTGATCGGACATACCGGAGCGTCCCTTCACCGTCCACTTTCCGTCTTTTTGCTCGAGGACATACTTCATCTGCATCAAGTTGGATGCGTCGGTGGAGCCCTTGGCTTTGAAAGTTACCTGTGCGTCGGCCTCGTTGCCGCGAAATTCGACCTTGGTGACTTCGATATCCATACTGTCGACGCTAATGCCGGAGCGCCCGGCGAGGTATTCGATGAGGGCTTTCTGCACAGTGGCTGTGTCCTGGGCCGGAGGCTTGGAGCAGCCCACAATAGAAAGTACAAGTGTGGCGATGAGAAGGAGTTGCTTTGGCACTCTCCGATTATAAACGGTGGCAGCCCTTACAATGAAAGGATGATGTTTGGCCTGATCTGGGTGCTGGCGGCGAGCCTGTATGGTGGGGAGTTGGACGGACTGCTGTTGCGCCTGGCGGAGGAAGCGGAGGCATTCGGCAGATCGGCGATGAAGGTGGTGGGTCAAGAGGATCTGGAACTGGTTGCGGCACAGCCTCCGCCACGGTTCATCCGAAGAGGAACCGCGCCACCGCAACCCAAGTATCGAACGCGACACCTGGTCTCCGAGTACGGTTACTCGATGTTTGCGAATGATCCGAATCTCCATGAATTGCGGCAGGTGATCACCGTGGATGGGAAGACGGTGAAGGCACGCGGGAAATTGCGTGAGACTTTGGCGATGGGGATGAAGGGAGAAGCAGACCGGGCCAAGAAGAACATGCTCAAGGAGTTCGAGCGGTACGGATTGAAAGAGACGGCGAGCGTCGATTTCGGGCAGGCGATACTGATGTTTGCGCGGCGGGCACAGGAGAATTTTCAATTCTCCGAGCTACGAACCGAGTTCGTGGGGCCGGATCGCGTCGCCGTCGTTTCCTACCAACAGAAAGACGAGGGCGCGGCGGCTGTGACGGTGTTCGAAGGCAAGCAAGTGGTGCGGCACAAATTGCAGGGTACGGTGCATCTGCGTCAGCCGGATGGGATCCCGCTGCGACTGACGATGGACGCATCGCGCCAGGAAAAAGAGGTGCACCTGGCGCATAAAGCGACAATCGACTATCAACTGAGTCCGCATGGATTCGTCTTGCCGGTGGCGGTTACGTATACGGAGACGGTGAACGGAAAGATGACGCTGGAATCGAGGGCGAAATATTCGGACTTCAAGATGTTCGGGGCAAACAGCGAAGTGAAGTTCACGTTTGAGGATCCGCCCGCCACGCCGCCGGCGCCGAGTGGAAAGAAATGAACATCATCTATCTGCATGGGTTCGCATCGGGACCCGGTTCAAAGAAGGCACAGTATTTTGCGCGGCAGTTTGCCGGCGAAGGGGTACATGTGGATGTGCCGGACCTGGCGGAAGGCCGGTTCGAGACGCTGACGTTGACGGGACAGTTGCGGGTGATGGAAAAAACAGCGGCCGGCAGAAATGTTTCGCTGATCGGATCGAGCCTGGGCGGGTACCTGGCTGCACTGTATGCAGCGCGGCATGCGGCGCAGGTGGAGCGGGTGGTGCTGCTGGCTCCGGGGTTCGGCTTCGCGCAACGGTGGCCCGTGAGCTTAGGGGAAGAAAAAGTGCGGCAATGGCAGCGGGAAGGCGTGTTGCCGTTCTTTCATTACGGCGCCGGCAGGGAGATGCTGCTGCGATACGATCTGATTCGCGACGGTGAGCAGTACGAGGCGTATCCGGACGTGCAGCAGCCCTGTTTGATTTTTCACGGGGTCAACGATGCCGTGGTGCCGGTGGAATGGTCGCGGGAATTTGCGGCGGGAAAGCCGAATGTAGAGTTGCATGAAGAGGAATCGGACCACGAGTTGCTGAATATCCTGGAGCCGATGTGGCGGCGGTCGAGGGAGTTCCTTATTCGACCCTGAAAGGAAACCGCTCTTCGAACTGTTGGTTGCCGGTGAGGTCGCGCACTTCCAGCACGACGGGGTACTCACCGGGGCTGAGCCCTTGCAGGCGCAAGTTCAGAATGCCGTTGATGTAGCGCTTGGGGTAGAAGGACGATTCATCGAAGACTGCCGCTTTGGGTTCTTCGTAGAGCAGTTTGCCGGAAGGGCGGAAGACTTTGAGGCCATATTCGACCTGGATGCGGTTCCCTTCCCCATGTTGAAAGCCCGTGATTTCGAAGCGGGCCCAGAGATCGTCGCCGGGGCGATAGGCGGGGACGGCGAGAGGGCGGGCATCCTCTTCGCTGCGAAGGTACCGGAAATTGCGAACGGTGAGTGTAGGGCTGGGTTCAACAGCGCGGCTGCGGATGCGGAAGGGGATTTCCTTGGTAGCTTCCGTCGAGGCGAGTTTGTCGCGCAATGTGACACGCAGGACACAGTTCTCACAAAGGGCGGTGTCAGGGGTAACGAACTGGTAGCGAACTTTGGGTTTCCAGTCTTTGTCTTCGGGAGCAAGCTCGGTTTCGATGGTTTTGGATTCCTTCTTGGCCAGAGGCACACGGTTGTCGTCGAATGCCTCCATTTCGTAGGCGAGCGAGATGGTTTCCTTTTCTGTTTTCGTGTAACCGGAGAACTGGCAGCTAAAGAAGAGGGTTTCGCCACCGACGTAGGTGGCCTTGCCGGGTAAGGCGGGTCCGTCCTCGAACTGGGAGAGGACGGTGGAGATGATGTCGAGTTTCTGGGCGCGGGCAGGGAGCGCGGCTAGGATCGCGGCAGTAAAGAGGAAGCGAATCACTGATTAGCGCCGGGTGCCGGCTGAATCGCCGGCGGTTCGGACAAAACAGGGTCGGACTCCAGTTGCAGCGGGATGTCGACGTAGCCGACGATTTCGTTCTCGGCGTCGCCGCCATCGGTGATCTGGAGTTTGTAGCTGGCCGGCACAACGTCGAAGAGGAGTGCGCCTTCGCGGGTTTCCACGCCGCTCATCATGCGAAGGAATCCCATCCAGCCTTCGACGCCCTCGCCGTTGTCTTGTTCGAGGTACGAGTTGCCGTTGGCGTCGAAGATCTTGAGCAATGGCATGGCAACCTGATCGGTGCCGCTGTTGGTGACGGTGACACGGACGACGAGGAAGCGATGCTCGGGAACACGGGCTGAAGCACCATCTCCGAGATTGGTTTTCCATTGCGCTTCGGTCACGTTGTAGATGAGCTTGCCGACGGTGGCTCGCTCGCCCATGCGGAAGGTCATGCCCCCCGCGCCGGCTTTGCGTCCGGAGCAGGCGATGCCCAAAAACGAGGCGCCGGCCAGAGCAAGAAAATGGCGGCGCGGTTGAATCACCGGTGACTTCTGGTTCATGCTGGAATTCAACCGTGATTATGAAGCTTTTTACAGATCGTTTGCAAGGATGCCGTTGGTTGCAGGCCGCAGTTTGTCTTTTCTTCGCCGGTACGATTCTGTATGGGCAGCAGAAACACCCTGTCACGAATCGCAATATTGCCGATGTGATGGGGTTCGGGGGAGCGCCCTGGCTGGAGCGGAGCGAGCGGGAGGAGGAGGAGGCGCCGGAGAAGGCGCTGGACGCAATTGGGATTCAGCCTGGGATGGTGATTGCCGACGTGGGATGCGGCACAGGCTATTTCACGCGGCGGATGGCAAAGCGGACGGGCGCGAGCGGGAAGGTGTATGGAGTGGATATTCAGCCGCGGATGATTGCGGCCTTGCGGGCGAATCTGGAGAAGTCGGGCATCACGAACGTAGAGCCCGTGCTGGGAGAGCCCGACGACCCGAAGTTGCCGACGGGTGCGCTGGATTTGATCTTGATGGTGGATGTCTATCATGAGTTCGCGAATCCACAGGTGATGCTACGGAAGATGCGTGAAGCATTAAAGCCGGCAGGGCGAATGGTGCTGCTGGAATACCGGAAGGAAGATCCGAAAGTGCCGATTCGATTGGAACATAAGATGACGGTGGAAGAGGCGAAAGCAGAGATTGAGGCGGAGGGATTTCGTTTGGAGAAAGTGATTTCGACGCTGCCGCGGCAGCACATCCTTGTGTTCACGCCGGCGAAGCGGAGGGTACAATGACGGCTCGCGGGACGGTGTTTCCATCCGAGCATACGAGCTATCGCGACCGGAAGACGAATGCGCTGGTGCATCAGATGACGGCGCATGCTTCGATCAATCACGCGACGTATTTTCTGCAGAGCTCGTTCACGCCGGATGACAAGACGCTGCTGTTTACGTCTTACCGGACGGGCTCGGCGCAGTTGTTCGAGGCGGGGTTTCCGGATGGGGAGATCCGGCAATTGACGGACGGGCCGGCCATTCATCCGTTTTCGGCGGCCTTTCATCCGTCGGGAGAGAGCATCTATTTTGTGCGCGGAGGGACGATTTGCGAATTGGACCGGCGCACATTGCGGGAGCGCGTGATTGTATCGTTCGAAGGGGCGCAGTTGGGTGAGGTGTCGCCAGACCGTAGGGGGGAATGGATTACGGCGGCGTGCAAACAGGGTTCACAAAGCGGACTGGTGTGCGGGCATGCCAATGGAACGGAGTGGAAGCTGATTCCCTTCCCGCGCACGGTGATTCATCCGCAGATGCATCCAGTGGATGCGGAGTGGATTGAATTTGCGGGGGATCCAGCGCCGCGCATGCATCGCGTGCGGCGCGATGGGACTGGAATGGAGTGCCTGCACGAGCACGGCAACGATGAGTTCGTGGTGCATGAAACGTTTCTGGGCGATACGGGGGATCTGGTGTTCACGATCTGGCCGCGGGCGCTGTGCCGGATGAATTGGGCTACGCGCGAGATTTCGACGATTGTGGAGATGAACGCATGGCACATTACACCCAATCGGGCCGGAACGCTGGTGCTGTGCGACACGAATCATCCGGACGAAGGATTGTTCCTGATCGATGTGGCGACGGGGGGACGGAAGCCGGTGTGTTTGTCGGAGGCGAGCAGCGGCGGGTCGCAGTGGAAGACATCGCGGTATGCGCTGAAGGAGGATTTTGAGCGGGCGCGGAGCGAGGCGAAGCAGGGGGCGCTGAGTTGGATGGAGGTGGCAACGGACACGGTGTATGGGCCGCAGTGGACGCATCCGCATCCGTCGTTTTCGGCGAGTGAACGGATGGTGGTGTTTGCGAGTGACCGGACGGGGAATACGCAGGTGTACGTGGTGGAGTTGTAGCTGGAGGCTAACGGCGAGCGTCAAGGATCCGGGCGCGGCGCTCTTCTCCTAGTCCCGCGTATCGGGATGGTTTAAACAGGCCGCAATACTCGGCAAAGAAGCCGGGTTCCCTTCTCACAGGCAACCGCATGTCCCGCATCAGGTCATCGACATAGTGGGAGAGGTGCGGCCCAAGGAACCCCTCGGTTCCGCGATTGGGAAGGTGCTCCTCCGCCCAGGCGTGGACGCGATCGATCTCGCGGTTCATCTCCGCCACGGAAGGTAGAGGAAGAGATCCAAGGAAGTGCTCGGAAAGCCAGTGCGCCCCTATTTCGGCGGTCAGTTGGCATGCGACCGACGATGCATATCCGACGAAACCAATATTTCGCACCGCCGGTGGGATTATTTGCCGAAAGAGGCGAATGTATCCGCCGCCAGCGATTTCGCGTTGCAGTTCCTCGCTCAGAAACGAGATGGTCTGGCGCCATCCGGTCGCGAAGATGACAACGTCAGCGGGAAGGAGAGTACCGTCCGCCAACGCAACGGCATTTTCGGTGAAACGAACAACTTCCCCGCATACGCTCCGCGCCTGCTTTGCGTTGAGGACAGAATAGAAGTCGCCACCGACGCCAATCTTCTCGATGCCGGCGGGAAGCTTCTCTTTTGGGATCATCGCCGATGGAATCTGCAGATCTTTGCGCCAGCCGAGGCCAATCAGTGTCCACCAAAACCAAACGAGCGGCCTGCCCACACTGTGCAACCATCGCTCACCTGGGCCGGAGTGGTAATAGCGCAGAAACGAAGCCATCAGCCTGGAGGTGACAAGCCAGTCACCGGGGATACGGCCGCCCGGCAGGAAACGTGGGGCCATCCATTGTGCACGCCGGTAGACCAGGGTGGGATTGACACCCTGGCGTGCAGCATGAGTGGCGCAATCGAAAGCGGACTTGCCTCCACCGACGACTACCAACTTCGCATCCTTGGCATACGCCGATTCGGTGACCTCGCTTGAATGCAGGATCCGGCCTTGAAACTTTTCGCGGCCTGGAGCGTTGGGGAGATTCGGCCGATGAAACACGCCGTTGCAGACGACGACAAAATCGAATTCGCCTTCCTGATCCGCATTCGGGTCACCCGCCGGCCGGCTGCGAATGGACCACTTTTCTTGGTTCGCAGGAGAGCGGTTTACGGCGACGACCTCCTCACTAAACCGGATTCGTTCGCGGATTCCAAAACGATCGGCATACGATTCGAGGTACCGCCGCACTTCATCAGCACGGGGAT
>CALFYN010000862.1 GCA_937952345.1 uncultured Acidobacteriota bacterium | reverse complement strand
ACCTGGTCCCAGACGGCGTTTTCGCTGTTGGCGAGGAGGGGCGACTGGAGGTGGCGGAGGGCCTCTTCATAGGTTGCGAAGGAGCGGCTGGAGGGGAGGGAGATCTGGGTGGCGGCGATGCGCGGCGCGGGGAGCGGCACGCCGTTTTCCTCGATCTGGATGGGCTGGGCGATCCATAGCCTGGCGGCGTCGGGCAGTTGGGGGGCGAGTTTTTCCACGTCGAGATAGCCGGTGGCTGTGGTGGGGAACTCGATGTCGCGGACGGCACGGAGGGGGATGCGCACCAGTAGATGAAGTCGCGTGGATACGGGCTTGAGGATGGCCTGCACGCGGACATCGGCGGGGATATCGTGCGCGGAGGCGACGCCGGCGGAGAGCAACAGGGTGAGAAGAAACGTAGCCACGAATCGTGTATCATAACGTACGCCGTTCGCGAAAGAGGGACACCAAGTGAAGAAACGAAGCTGGATTTCCGCTGCCGGATTCGCCGTTGTGTTGGGCGGGCTGGGGGTTGCGTCACTGTATTTCGATGGGAAAGCGAAGGTGGAAGCTGCCACGGTGCAGGCTCCGCGCTTCGAGGTGGATCCGTTCTGGCCGAAGCCGCTGCCGAACAATTGGGTGATTGGGGCGACGATTGGCGTTGGTGTGGATGCGCAGGACAACGTGTGGATCATTCACCGCGCCGGGTCGCTGGAGGCGAAGGAGCAGTACGCGACGATGAAGCCGAAGGCGGCGGAATGCTGCGCGGCGGCGCCTCCGGTGCTGGCGTTCAATCAGGCGGGGGAGGTGATTGCGCATTGGGGCGGACCGGGGGCGGGCTATTCGTGGCCGGCGTCGAATCACGGCATTGATGTGGATCACAAGGGGAACGTGTGGATCGGCGGTAATGGACGCACGGCGCAGGGGGCCAAGCTGTCGCATGATGAGAGCCAGATGGCGGCGGCGGGCGCGGTGCATGACAGCGCGGTGCTGAAGTTCACGCAATCGGGCAAGTTTCTGATGCAGATCGGCAAGCCGTTCATGAGCAAAGGCAGCAACGATACGGCGAATCTGCGGCTGCCGGCGAAGACGATCGTCGATCCGAAGACGAATGAGCTGTACGTGGCCGATGGGTACGGCAACCGGCGCGTGATTGTGTTTGACGCCGAGACGGGGAAATACAAACGGCACTGGGGCGCGTATGGGGCGAAGCCGGACGATACGGCGCTGCCGCCGTACCAGCCGGGCGAGCCGTTCCCGAAGCAGTTCCGGCCGCCGGTGCATGGCGTGGCGCTGGCCAACGATGGGCTGCTGTATGTGTGCGACCGGACGAACAACCGCATTCAGGTTTTCAAGACGGACGGGACGTACGTGAAGGAGCAGTGGGTGGCGCGGAATACATTGGGGGACGGGAGCGCGTTCGATGTGGCGCTGTCGCGCGATCCGCAGCAGAAGTATCTGTATGTGGCCGATGGGTCGAATATGAAGATCCACGTGATGGACCGGCAGTCGCTGGAGATTCTGACGACGTTCGGCGGGGGTGGCCGGCAACCGGGGCAGTTCTACGCGGTGCATAGCATTGCGACGGATTCGAAGGGGAACATCTATACGACGGAGACGTACCGGGGGCAGCGGGTGCAGCGGTTCCTGTACCGGGGGATGGGTCCGGTGGCGAAGAAGGATCAGGGGCCGCCGTGGCCGGCGCGGACGCGTTAAGGGCAATCGGGTGATGGGGCGGGCCGATTGGCCCATATGCCCCATGGTCTGCGTGAGGTGACGCCGCGTTTGGCGGCGTAAAGCACGCATTTCTTGCATTTTAATGTCTGGCATGTCAATTGCTGTCACCTCAACGCAGCATTGCGCACTCTTATCACGCTAGAGGAGACTCGAATGCCAGAAGAGACTCTGCGAATTACCGACAACCGCACGGGGAAAGTCTATGACTTGCCAATCGCCAACGGAACCGTGCGCGCCATTGATCTCCGTCAGATCAAGACCGATCCTTCCGATTTCGGCCTGATGACGTATGACCCCGCCTTTCTCAATACCGCTTCCTGCCGAAGCGCGATCACGTTTATCGACGGTGACCGCGGCATTCTGCGCTACCGCGGTTATTCGATTGACGATTTGGCGGAGAACTGCAATTTTCTCCAGGTGGCCTACCTGATCTTGTTCGGCGAACTGCCGAGCGCGGATGAGTTGAAAGAATGGGAACACAAGATCACGCACCACACGATGATCCACGAGAACTTGAAGAAGTTCATGGAGGGTTTTCGGTTCGACGCGCATCCGATGGGGATGTTCGTGAGTTCGGTGGCGGCGTTATCGACGTTCTACCCGGATGCGCGGGACATCAAGAGTCCGGCGAACCGGCGGATGCAGATGATGCGGCTGATCGGCAAGGTGCCGACGATTGCGGCGTATGCGTATCGCCACAACCTGGGGTTGCCGTATGTCTATCCGGACAACTCGCTGGGGTATGCGGCGAATTTCATGAACATGCTGTGGAAGATGACGGAAGCCAAATACGACGCCAATCCGGTGCTGGCACGGGCGCTGGATATCCTGTTCATCCTGCATGCGGACCATGAGCAGAACTGCTCGACAAACACGATGCGTTGCGTGGGAAGCGCGCACAGCGATCCGTATCTTTCGGTGGCGGCGGCGGCATCGGCGCTGGCCGGCCCGCTACACGGCGGAGCGAATGAAGAAGTGCTGAAGATGCTGGATGAGATCGGCGATGTGAAGAACATCCCGTCGTTCATCGAGAAGGTGAAGCACGGGCAGTGCAAGCTGATGGGCTTCGGGCACCGGGTCTACAAGAACTACGATCCGCGGGCGCGCATCATCAAGGAGACGGCGGAGGCGGTGTTCAAGGTAACGGGATACAACCCGAAGCTGGAAACGGCCATGGAACTGGAGCGGATTGCGCTGAAGGATGAGTACTTCGTGAGCCGCAAGCTGTATCCGAACGTGGACTTCTACAGCGGCATCATCTATCAGGCGATGGGATTCACGCCGGACATTTTCACGGTGCTGTTCGCCATTCCGCGCACGGTAGGATGGCTGGCGCAGTGGAACGAACTGGTGGAAGACGCGGAACAGAAGATTGCGCGTCCGAGACAGATTTACACCGGCCATAATTTACGGAAGGTCGGCGAGGAAACGGCTCTTGTACCGGAACCGGTGAAGGCCGTAGTGGAAGCCGGCGCGGCGAAGGGGTAAGAAAGATTCCCGGCCCGCGCGGGCTTTTCGATAAGATGTAGCCATGCCCGCGGCGTTGTTGGACCGCGCTTTTTTAGAGCGCCTGGAACGTTTGACGATACATTGGATGAGATCCTTCCCGGGTCTCGTCGGTGGGCATAATACGTCTCGATTTGCCGGCGCGGGCCAGGAGTTCCTGGATCACCGCCATTTTCATCACGGGGACGATTTGCGCGCTGTCAACTGGCGCGCGTACATGCGGCTGGAGAAGCTGTTCCTGAAGATGTTTCAGGTGGAGCCGCGGGTGCCGGTGCGGATTCTGCTGGACTGTTCGGCATCGATGGCGACGGGCGAAGGCGGAAAGAAGTGGGAGTTTGCGCGGAAGCTGGCGGGGGCGATGAGCTATGTGGGGCTGGTGCGGCTGGAGACCATCCATATCCTGCCTTTCGCCGAGGAACTGGCCGATGGGCACGTGTGCGGCGGGGGGCGTCACCGTTTCGCTCCGGCGGCGGATTATCTGGACGCATTGCAGGCGAAGGGGCACACACGGTTTCTTTCGGTGGCCAAGGAGTTCGCGGGGCGCTTTCCGCAACGCGGGCTGCTGATTGTGGTATCCGATTTTCTCGGCGAGGAAGACTGGGAGAAGCCGCTGCAGTATCTGGCCGATATCGGGCATGAATTGCTGTTGCTGCATGTCTTCGCGCCGGAGGATCGCGTGCCGCCATGGAGCGGCGAGCTGGATGTGGTGGACGCGGAAACGGGCGAGCACATGCAGCTATCCTTCGAAGACGACGTACGTCAGCTTTATACGGAACGGTTTGACGATTACGCGCGGGGCTTACGCGATCTGGCCCTGCGCAAGGGAGGGCGCTTCATCAGCCTGAGCACCGATATCTCCGTCGAGGAAGCGGTGTTCGGCCCGCTGAGCCAGGCGCAGGCGGTTTATTAATGTTCTTCTTCAATCTCACCGCGGCCGAATTTCTTGCGTTGTTCGGCGCGGTATCGTCCCTGGTGGTGGTGCTGTACCTGCTGGACCGGAGCCGCAAGAAGGTGACGGTGGCGACGTTGCGCTTCTGGCAGCAATCGGAGATTCCGTCGCAGCGGAAGCACCGGCGCAAGATCCAGCAACCGCTCTCCTTGTTGTTGCAACTGATGGCGATTCTGCTGTTGCTGCTGGCGATTGCGCAGTTGCGGATCGGTTCGCCGGACCGCAGTTCGCGCGATCATGTGCTGGTGGTGGATGCGTCGGCGTGGATGGGGGCGCAGGGCGCGGGACGGCGCACGCTGCTCGATGAAGCGCGGACGGCGGCGATTCGCTATATCCGGGCGCTGCCCTCGTCGGACCGTGTGATGCTGGTGCGAGCCGATGCGCTGGCGACGCCGCTCACGGGATTCGAGACGAATCGCGGGACGCTGGAGGAAGCGATCCGGCGCATACAGCCTGGATCGGCGGCATTGAATCTGGGGCAGAGCGTAGAGTTCGCCGCGCAGGCGCTGCGGCTGGAAGGCAAGCGCGCCGGAGAGATCGTGTTTGCGGGCTCGGCGCGGATGATGCCGGAATCGATTTCCGAGATGCCCGCGTTGCCGCGGAATCTGCGGCTGCTGCCGGTGAAACGGGAAGTGGAGAACAGCGGGCTGCGCAAGCTGAGCCTGCGGCGGTCGACGAAGGATCCGGAGCTTTGGGAGATTTACGTGACGGCGCGCAATTACGGGCAGCGTCCGCGGGTGGTGCCGCTGACTGTGGCCTATGGGGGAGCGCCGGTGGGTACGCGGCGACTGTCGCTGGCGCCGGGGGCGGAGGTGAGTTCGAGCTTCGAGTTCCGCACGAAAGCGGCCGGATGGCTGGAGGCGCGTCTGGAGACGAATGATGCACTGCCTTCCGACGATACGGCCACGCTGGAGTTGCCGGGCGAGGCAGCGTTGCGGGTTGTGGTGTACACCAATCAGCCGGAGTTATTGCGGCCGCTGCTGGCGGCGAATCCGCATGTGGACATGGTGTTCCGGCCGGCTACGGCATATGAGCCGGATGAGAAGGCCGGGCTGCTGATTTTCGACCGGTTCCGGCCCACGGCGGCGGTGAAACAGAACGCGATCTGGATTGAGCCGCCGGCGGCGGGCTCACCGGTGGCGATTCGCTCCGAGAAGAAGGATGTTACTGTGCATTGGCGCGCCGATCAGTTTCTGGCGGCAGGGCTGCGGACCAGGGATATCCGGCTGGAGCAGACG
>CALFYN010000861.1 GCA_937952345.1 uncultured Acidobacteriota bacterium | reverse complement strand
TTCGTCTGCCCTGATCCGTTGCTGTCTTCATCCTCCGCCCCAATCACCACCCGGTCGCCGGAAATCGCCACCGCTCCCCCAAAGTAATCCGCCGCGTCGGGATTCGAAGCCTTCAGATATGCCTGCTGGCCCCACACGCCCCCCGATCGCGTGAATACATACGCAGCGCCCGAATCCGTCACTCCGCTATCACCCTGATTCCCGTTCACCCCCGTCGAAGCACTGTCTTCGTTCGGCGCGCCCGCCACCAGCGTCTCCAACGACAACGCCACCCGGAAACCGAAAAAGTCCCCCATGCCCGGATTCGACGCCTTCACGTAAGCCTGCTGCGCCCACTGTCCCCCGCTCCGCACAAAAATATACACCGCCCCGGAATCCTGTATATCATTGCGTGTGCCATCCCCGTTGACTCCGGCCGCGCCGCTATCCTCCAGCGGTGCGCCCACCGCGATCGTATCCCCGGACACCGTCACATCCTCGCCAAAATGATCGAAAATCCCCGTATTCGAAGCCTTCAGATAGGCCTGCTGGCTCCACGCGGCCCCGCTCCGCACAAACACATACGCCGCCCCCGAAGACGTCGCGCCCAAGTTGAACCCATTCCCGTTCACCCCCGTCGCGTTGCTTTCTTCAAAAGGCGCCCCCACCACAATCGTATTTCCCGAAATGCTCACCGCATGCCCGAAATTCTGTAATTGCGAGGTATTCGATGGCTTCAGGTACGCCTGCTGCGTCCAGATCCCCGCGTTCCGCACAAACACATACGCCGCCCCCGAAGACCCGGCATTGTTGTTGTTCTGATCCCCATTCACCCCCGTCGCCGAGCTCGATTCCCCCGGCGCGCCCACAACAATCGTATCGCCGTCAATCGCCACCGCATACCCAAACCCATCGGCCGAAGCCCCGATTGTCGTATCGGTGTTCGAAGCCTTCAAATACGCCTGCTGGCTCCAACTCCCGCCGTTTCTCACAAACACATACACCGCGCCCGAATCGATGGCGCTATTGCTGGTCTGATTGCCATTCAAACCCGTAGCCGCGCTGTCTTCCCGTGGAGCCCCCACCACCAGCGTGTCCCCATAAATCGCCACCGCCCAGCCAAACGAATCCTCCGCACCCGTGTTTGATGCCTTCAGATACGCCTGCTGCGCAATGGGATCAATCGTCAGCGGATATCGTATCCCCGCGGCCTGCACTTCCAGCACCAGGTCATCCGCCTCGGCCCGAAACACCGCGGGCACAGGCTTGCCACTGGCATCCCACACCTTCAGCCCCGCATACACAACCACGATCTTCCCGCTGCCATCCGCAAAGTCCACCGCACGCCCATCCCCATGAATCACCGCATGCAGATCGCCTTCCACCGCAATCCGGAATCGCAGCACATCGCCCGCCCCGCGTGGCCGTGCACGCAACGTAAAGCCGTGCTCCAGCCCCCGCTCGTCATTGACGAACCACTCTTCCAACAAATTGTCCCAGTGATACACCAGCCCCTGTTGCCGGGCTTCCACGCGCGCCGCGCCATCGCGTTGCCGCTCGTTGCCCGGAAAGCCATAGCTCTTGAGGCGCAAGCCCCATTTCCAATCCGCGTGATGAGGTTCTACCGCGAACCCCCTGCCATCAAATGCAGTCGTCCACTGCTGCGCTACATTGTGGGCACGATAGCCCGCTTCCAATACGACAGGTGTATAAGAATAGCGCTCGAGCGCTCCCCGAATCGTAGGCCATTCGGCTGGGCCGGCGTAACCGGCCGATGCGAGGAGTACGAGAAAAGAAGAACAAACTCCTGTAGTCCTCATACCCGCATCATGGCTCTACCACATGCCGGTGACAATCCCCCCTGCGCGCGTGCGGCCCCTGGCCACTCCGGCCTCTACGCCCGCGCCTTCGCGATCACCTCCAGATACTGCCGCGCCCGCTCCGCGATCACGTCGTAGCGCTTCTCCTTCAGCGATTTCGCATCCACCAGTTCCCCGCCCACGGCCACCGCCGCCGCGCCCGCCTTCAGAAATTCCCCAGCCGTCTCCAGATTCACGCCGCCCGTGGGAATCATCTCAATCTGCGGAAATGGCCCTTTCAATGCCTTGATATACTTCGGCCCGCCCATATTCCCGCACGGGAACACCTTCACGAAATCCGCGCCATGCTCCCAAGCCGTCAGAATCTCCGTCGGCGTCAGCGCCCCCGGCATGATCGGCTTCGAATAACGCCGCGCCATCTCGATCGTCGCCACCCGCAGCGCCGGCGTCACGATAAACTCGGCCCCCGCGAGAAAACACGCCCGGCACGTTTCCGGATCCAGCACCGTGCCCGCGCCGAGAGTAATCTTGTCCCCCAGCTTATCGGCCACCTTTTCCAGCGCCCGGATCGCCCCCGGCACCGTCATCGTGATCTCCACCGCGCGAATGCCGCCTTCGTAGATCGCATCCACCGACGCGATCGCATCTTCCGCGCTTCCCGCGCGCACAATCGGAACAATGCCGATATTCAGAATATTTCCAATAATCGTCTGCTTATTCATATAAATTCCTTACCAATCCACGACGCTGCCGTCATGCGCATCGTAACTCTGCGGGTTGGTCCAGTCATGCCCGATCTTATCGGCCATCGCGTTCTCGTCCAACTCGATTCCCAGCCCCGGCGCGTCCGGCAGGTCCAGATACCCATCGCGCACCGTGAACGGCTTCTTGATGTACCCCTCGCCCAGGCTCACCTGCTCCTGGATCAGAAAATTCGGAATCGACGCCGCCAGTTGCACGCCCGCCGCCAGCGAGATCGGCCCCAGCGGATTGTGCGGCGCAATCGAGGCGTAATACGCCTCCGCCATCCCCGCAATCAGCCGCCCTTCCGTCAATCCTCCCGCATGGCACAAATCCGGCTGCAGAATCGTCGCCGCCTTCAATTCCAGCACCTCGCGAAATCCCCATTTCGTAAACACGCGCTCACCCGTCGCAATCGGCAAATGCGTCCCCCGCGCAATCTCCGCCATCACCGAGTGATTCTGCGCCTGGCACGGCTCTTCGATAAACATCGGGTTATACGGCTCAAAGGCCTTGATCAGCATCTTCGCATGCGCCGGGCTGATTGCCCCGTGAAAATCAATCCCGATATCGCAATCCTCGCCCGCCGCTTTGCGCAGCATGGCGAATTGCTCGGCCGCATACGCCACTTCCGCCGGACTCTCCATGTACCGCGCCGGACGCCGCTTCGCCGGACCCGTCTTGAACGCCGTAAAACCCTTCTTCTTATCCGCCGTAATGGCCTCCGGCGACCGCGCATGCGAATACACGCGCACCCGGTTCCGCGTCGGCCCGCCCATCAATTCATACACCGGCACGCCCAGCGCCTTGCCCTTGATGTCCCACAGCGCCTGGTCGATGCCGCTCAGCGCGCTCGTCAGAATCGGCCCGCCCCGATAGAACGCATGCCGGTAGATCGCCTGCCAGTGATGCGTCACCGCCCGCGGATCTTTCCCCACCAGATACGGCTCCACTTCCTTCACCGCCGCCGCGCACGTGATCGCACGGCCCTCGGTCACCGGCTCGCCCAATCCGGTAATTCCGGCATTCGTATGAATCTTCAAAAATAGCCACCGCGGTTTCACCAGAAACGTCTCCAGTTTCGTGATGCGCAGCTTGTCCTTCGGCGGAACCGGAGCCTCATTGGCTTTGCGTCCCGGCGCGGCCTGCGCGGCGGCGGCTTCGGCGCTCAGGCCCATGCCAAGCATGGACATGACGGAATGAATGGCCTTGCGGCGATTGAGTGGAAGCGACATGGGGTTAGACCATTTCAAGTGTACTACCGCCCACCGCCCAAACGCGTGCAACAATCGAATGCGTATGACTCGCCGCCAATGGCTCGCCTCGGCAGCCGCCTCCACCGCGCTGGCCCAATCCGCGCCCGCCGTCATCGACGCCCACAACCACCTCCGCCGCGGCAACCCCGATACCGACCGCCTCCTCATCGAAGCCGCCGACAAACTCGGCATCGCGCAACTCTGCTGTTCCACCCTGCCCCCCGAACGCCCCATGTCCCACGATGGCTGCCTCGCCTCCAATCAATGGACCTTCGACGGCATGCGCCGCTTCCCCAATCGCATTCTCGGCTACTGCACCATCAATCCCGGCTACGGCCAGGCCGCCCTCGATGAAGTGCGCCGCTCCATCGAAGACCGCGGCTTCATCGGCATCAAGCTCTACAACGACTACCGCGCCGACGAGCCCGTACTCTACCCCTTGATCGAACTCGCCATCCATCTCAAAGTCCCCATCCTCCAGCACGCCGGCCACACCATGTGGCTCTCTTCCCCGCAGCCGCGCATCAGCGACGGCTCGCACATCGCCACCCTCGCCCGCCGCTATCCCGAAGCCATGCTCATCTGCGCCCACATCTGCGGCGGCGGCGATTGGGAATGGACCATCAAGAGCCTCCGCAACGCGCCCACCGTATATCTCGACACCAGCGGCAGCGTCATCGACGATGGCGTCCTCGACATGGCCGTCGCCGAGCTCGGCGCCGAGCGCCTCCTCTTCGCTTGCGATCTTTCCATGACCGCCAGCGTCGCCCGCATCCGTGCCGCTTCGCTCACCAACGCCCAGCGCACCGCCATCCTCGGCGGCAACATGTCCCGACTGCTCTCCCGGAGGCCCCGCGCATGATCGACTGCAACGCCTACCTCGGCCACTACGCCTTCCGCCGCCTGCGCCACAACAACGCCGCCGCGCTCCTCCGCCTCATGGACAAAACCCGCATCGAAAAGGCCCTCGTCTCCAGCGCCGCCGCCATCACCTACCGCAACGCCCAGCCCGCCAACGACGATCTCGCCGCCGAAATCCGCCCCCACTCGGCGCGCCTCATCGGATGCGCCGTTCTCAATCCCGCCTACGCCGGCTGGCGCGAAGATCTCGCCGTCTGCCACGAAAAATACGGCATGCGAGCCCTCCGCCTCTATCCCCGCTGGCACAATTACAAACTCACCGATCCCGCCTGCCTCGATCTCGTCCGCCAGGCCACCACCCGAGGCATGCTCATCACCATCCCCCTCCGCGTCGAAGACCGCCGCCAGCAAAGCTGGCTCGTCGATGTCCCCGATGTCCCCCATGACGAAATCGCCGCCCTCCTCCGCGCCGCCCCGCAAGCCAAATTCGCTCTCCTCAACGGAAGCGGCTACACGAATTCCATCCTCGGCCGCGCCAACAACGGACTCCCCGCCAACTACGCCATCGACATCTGCCTCCTGCGCGCCGAAATGGACAACGAAATCGCAACCCTCATCGCCAATCTCGGCCCGCACAGCATCGTATTCGGCACCGGAATGCCGTTCCACTATCCGGAAGCGGCACTCCTCAAACTCGAATTCCTCAACCTCGACGCCACGCTCAAACGCCGCATCACCACCAGCAACGCCCA
>CALFYN010000860.1 GCA_937952345.1 uncultured Acidobacteriota bacterium | reverse complement strand
ACCACTGTGTCTATGCGCGACAGCTTTTCGAGCGCTTCGCCGCCTTTGAACAAGCCTCCGGACGCTGCGCCCCGGCCGATGGCTACGGTGATCGCCGTCGGCACAGCCAGGCCCACTGCGCAGGGGCACGCGATAATCAGGACCGCGACCGCGGCGCTCAATGCGGGCACGACGCCTTTTTCCGGCGCGAGCAGCATCCAGGCCACGAACGTGGCGATGGCGAGGGAGATGACAACGGGCACAAACGCCGCGCTCACGCGATCGGCGAGCTTTTGCATCGGCGCACGCGATGCCTGCGCCTGCCGCATCAGTTTGACGATCTGCGCCAGTGCGCCCGCGGCGCCCACGGCGGTTGCCCGATAGCGCAGCGATCCCATGCGGTTCAACGTGCCGCCGATGATGCGGTCTCCGGCTGCCTTCTCCACGGGGAGGGGTTCCCCGGTGAGCATTGACTCATCCACCGCGCTGCTTCCTTCCACCACGGTCCCGTCGACCGGGATTCGTTCGCCGGGACGAATGCGCAGCAGATCTCCGGTTCGCACCTCGCTCACCGGAACCTGCTGTTCCCGGCCATCGCGCACCACTGTTGCCTCAGCGGGTTGCAGCGACAGCAGCTTCTTCAGCGCATCCGATGTCTTGCCGCGGGCCTTGCTTTCGAGCATGCTTCCCACCAGGACGAGCGCGATGATCATGGTCACGGCCTCGAAGTAGACTTCCGGTGGAATCCCGCTGCGCAGGAAGAACTCGGGGGCCACTGTTGCGGCCACGGAGTAGAGATACGCGGCACCGGTACCCACGGCGATCAACGTATTCATGTCGGCGGTCCTGTGGCGGAAAGCGGTCCATGCGCGGGTGTAGAAGTCGCGTCCGGCCCAGCCGGCCACCACTGTCGTGATGGCCAGCAGGATCCACTTGATTGTCTGCTCACTCAGATCGCCGCTGTGTGCGGCCCCGTGTCCGGCGCCGGACATGAGGGACATGGAAAGATACATCGCGACGGCGCCGAGCAGTCCACTGAGGATGGATTTGCGCCGCAGATCGCGATATTCCTCCTCCTGTGCCTGCTCCTGCGCTGCCTGTTCCTCGGCAATGGTGTCCGGCGCGGGTGTGGTGTCCGGCGGTGTGGCGCAGCATCCGCAACATTTTGTGGCTTCCATGTTTCAGCCCTCCACCACAATCCGGCCGCGGAGCATGTTCATGCCGCAGGTGAATTCATAGCTGCCCGCTTGCTGGGGCGTGAATTCAATGGCCGTTTTTTCGAACGGTTTGAGGAACCGGCGAACGCCCAGTTCACTGATGACCAGCTCCTCCGAGCACGGTGATTTCTCTTTGCGGTCAAACACCAGCCGGACGGCTGAGCCCTTGCGCACCCGCACTTCCGATGGCGAATACCCGCCCTCCACTCCAATCGTGACTTCCTGCGTCCCATCGGCGGCGCTCTGTGCCGTCGCCGCGGATTTGGGCGCGAAGAAGAAATACCAATTCACCAATGCGATACCGGCGACGCCGGCCAACGCGATGATCCAGGGATTCATTTGTCGTCTCCTTCTGCAAGGCGCTTGATGTTGTTTCGCCTTGCATAGGTGCTGACGGACGCCGTCCGGAAACCTTACAGTGCTATTGGCAGCCGCCGCAGCAATTCCGGTTTTTCGAAGGCTTTGCTCTCCTGGGCGTGGCGCATGAGGAAATTCTGGACGTCGGCGGTGGGTGCGGTGATCACCATGCATTTGCGATTCCTGTCCAGGCAGGGCCGTTCGAAGGGGAGCGCGTGGTCTTTCTCCAGCCTTTCGGCCAGCCAGTTGGAATCGAGCCATGCCATGTGCAGCATGTCGCCCGATAGTTCCACGCGGGCGACGGCGTGGCCGCGGATTGCGGTGCCCTCGGGTTTCGACGCCACATCGAGGTAGAGGGCATTCGAAATGCGCACCAGGTTCGCCTCCAGCACCACTGTGTCTTGATTGTCGCGCCACTCCAAAACATAACTGCCGTCTTTGTTTGTGGCGAATTGCCAGCGGTCGTTGTCCTTCCCTTTCCATTCGCCGGTCAGATCGATGTCCCGGGCCCGGTCGTCTTCACTGTAGATGGGGTAGAGGAATGCAATGTCCGTGCAACCGGTCAAGGCCAGCGTTGCCATTGCGATCAGCGCGATTCGTTTCATGTGTTGTTCTCCTTCACTGGAGAACAGCGCTTGGGATGGCGGATTCTTTCACATGGTTCAAAAGATTTTTTTGAGGCGCAGGCGAATGGGGGTGAAATTGGCTGCCATCAGCATGACGGCGAGTCCAGTGAGAACCAGGGCCAGGGGCCACCACGCCGATTCGCGCAGCAGGTTCCAGGCAAGGCGCGCCACGCCGAGGGCGAAGAACAGGAGTCCCGTGGCGAAGAAGTTCTTCATCTGTTTGGATATGCTTCCGAATACGAAGACGGCTGCCACGGCGGGGAGAAGGATTTGGAAAACACGCGCTTCGGCTGCATGGGTGGGGGTTTTCGATGCTTCGATGCCGAGGAAGAAGAGGCTGCCCATAGCGTGGCCGGGGAGGACGAACCGGAACGCCTTTCCCACGCGCCGCAACTGATCTGAGCCGGCCCAATCGCAGAGGAGTTGCAGCAGATAGTAGAACGCGGCGTTGGCGAGGAACA
>CALFYN010000859.1 GCA_937952345.1 uncultured Acidobacteriota bacterium | reverse complement strand
TCCCCGTTCCGGTCATGCCCCCGCATTTCCGAAAAAGCAGGAACCGCGATCTGCCGCCCCGGATCATTTTCCGGCAAATTATATCCATTTATATAAATCCGCCCCCCGGCCACTACCGGCACCGATTTCATCTCGCTCGCCAGACCCTTGGCGTGCCACAGCAACTCCCCCGTCGCCGCCTGATACGCATCCATCCGAAACGAGCCCGGAGCCAGCACCGTCAACGGCCCGTTCTTCTCCTGAAACAACACCGGAGTCGAATGCCCGCTCACCGCCTCCGGCCGCGCCCGCCGCCATTTCTCCTTCCCATCGTCTTTCCCCACCGCCAGCGCGAACGACCCGCGCGCCTGGTCGCAGATCAGAATCACATGCGCCCCTGCCACAATCGGCGATGCCCCCATCCCGTAGAAGTTGTCAAATGGCCCCAGCGGCAGACGCCACCGTTCCTTTCCCTCCAGCGTGTAACTCAGCAACCCGAACTCGGGAAAGAATACATAAAGGTTGCCATCTTCCGCCGTTGCCGACGGCGAAGCGGCATTGTTGCGTTTATCGAAAACCTCCCTCCGTGGACGAGGCGCTTCCCGCTTCCATTCCACTCCCCCATCCCGCGTGCGCAGGCACAACGTAACCAGCTTTTCCCCCTCCACGCCCGTCAAAAAGATCCGGTCCCCGCGCACCACCGGCGAAGAATGCCCCGCCGGCAATGGCGCCCGCCACACTCGCTTTTCCTGACGGAAATCCGATGGCAGATCCCGCTCCTCCGACACCCCTGTCCCGTTCGGCCCCCGGAAACGCAGCCAGTCCGCCGCCTCCGCGTGCCCCCCAAACAGCCCCAGTACTAGAATCATCCACATGCGTGGAGTGTACCGCAGCCCGCCGAATTTACATACTTCTCGCCAAGCCGTTCTAATGCCATCAACACTTCTGGCCGATTAACAAATTCGTAGATCGTGCTATAAGTGTTAAATATGAAAGTCTTCAGCTTGGTTGGGATCCTTACCGTGGCGCTTTTCTCCTCCGCCACGCTTTTCGCTCAAGCTTCTGGGCGTATCTCCGGCACAGTTGTCGATCAACAAGGTGCCGCTATCCCCGCCGCTACCGTGAAGGTACTGCTCCAGGGTAGTACTTCCCCTGTTGCCGCCGGACAAACCAATGAAGCCGGCGCATTCATCTTCCTCGGTCTGAATCCCGGCATGTTTGACTTGAGTGTCGAACAAGCCGGATTTGCAAACCAGGTGCTCCGCGGCTTGCGCATTGAAAGCAATCGCGAGTTGTCCCTCCCCCCCATTGCCATGGAAGTCTCCACCGTCTCGGAGACCGTGGAGGTTGTGGCCAGCGCCCAAAGCGTCCAGACCACCAACGCCGAAATCTCCAATTCCGTCACCAATGAGCAGTTTCGTGCCCTGCCCCAGTTGAACCGCAGCGTCACCGCGCTCCTCCAGACGCAAGCCGGTGTCAACAACAGCGGACGCGTTCCCACCACCATCAACGGCCTCCGTCCCGCCTATCTCAACATCACCTATGAAGGCGTCAACATCCAGGACAACTTCATCCGCACCAACACCGCCGACTTCCAACCCGTCCGCCTCTTCACCGACCAGGTCGCCGAAATGACCATCACCACTTCTAACTCCGGCGCCGTCTCCGGTGGCGGAGCAGCCCAGGTGAACTTCGTTGCCCCCTCCGGCACCAATGAATATCACGGCTCCCTCTATTGGTCCAACCGCAACAACAAATTCGCGGCCAATAGCTGGTTCAATAACCGCGACAACGTTTCCCTCCCGTTCCTCAATCAGAATCAGTTCGGCGGCACCTTCGGCGGACGCATCATCCGCAACAAGCTCTTCTTCTATGCCAACATCGAGAGCCTCAAGGTTCGCGAGCAAGCCAGTTTCAACCGCACCATTCTCACAGACACGGCCCGCAACGGCACGTTCATCTACCCCATCGCCGGCGGAACCCAGCGCGCCAACATCCTGCAATTGACGGGTAAGACCATTGACCCTGTCGCCAAGCGCCTCATTGACCTCCTGCCCCCCGCTTCCGCCGCCAACAATTTCGACGTCGGCGACTCCCGCGCCGGAGACATCCGTAACACCATCGGCTACCGCTTCCGCACGCGCGACAATCAGGATCGCAAGAACATCATGGGCAAGGGTGACTGGTACATCAATGAAAAGAACACCATCACCGGCACCTACAGCTTTCCCGAGCTCCAAGAAGTGTTGGCGTTGCTGCAGCAGGGACAGGGCATCAAGTACGCGCTCGTCCCGCAGAACGCGTAGCGCTCCGCGCTCCTCTCCGGCGATGATTCCCCGCACCATGCGCGTCGCGCGCCTCG
>CALFYN010000858.1 GCA_937952345.1 uncultured Acidobacteriota bacterium | reverse complement strand
GCTGCCGCTACTGCCAGGCGCTGTGTGCCGACTTTACGGGGGGCGAATCAGGGGCGGCGACGGAGGAGAATCGGAAACGGATCAGGGCGCGGATGGACCGGCAGTTTGCGGGAGCCGGGGCACGGGTTTGGTGGCGGCAATGGCAGTGGTGGAGCGCGCTTGCGGGCGCCATGGCCTGTGTAGCGCTGGTGGTCGGGCTGCGCCAGGATCCGGCGGCAACACCGAAGCCCGCAGCCGTTGCGGTGGCTGATCCGCCGCGGGCCACGGTCCGGCTGCGGTTGGAGGCTCCGCCGGTCAAGCTGGGCGCCGGGGCGATGACGTGGCGGGGGGATGGAGAGTCGGCCGGGACCGCATATCTGAAGGAGCTTGGCGCGGCGTTAGCGCCCTACCGTGCGGGTGACTATGGCGGAGCGGCGCGGGAACTGGGGCGGGTGTCGGGCAAGTATGCACAATCGGCGGAGGCGGCCTTCTACCTGGGCGTGAGCCTCTTGTTTCTGGAGCAACCCGAGCAGGCGCGGCAAGCGCTGGCGAAGGCGGAGGCGTTACGGCCTGATGCCTTGCGAGATGAAGTACAGTATTTTATGGGCGTGGCATGGGCGAGGAACGGAGATCCTGGGCAGGCGGCGGAGCGGCTTCGGCCGCTGTGCGACGGGTCAGGCCCGTATCGCGAAAAAGCCTGCGCCGGGCTATCGCAATTGCGCTAGTTTTTGCTCCTTTTTCCATTATTGCCGCCGATTCCCAGGCGATTTTACAAAAAGCTCGGAATCTCCATACCCGGGGGCAGACTCAGGCGGCGGAGAAACTGCTGCTTGCGGAATACGAGCAAGCGAAAGCGGCAAGCGACACGTCTCATCAGGCGTGGATGGCGCTTGGCCTTGGCTATGGAAGCTACATCCTGGGCCGGCAGGAGGAAGCAGGGAAATGGCTGGAAGAGGCGATTGCGGGGGCGGGGCGGACCAAAGATGAAGGGCTGGAGGGCAAGGCAAGGTATCAATACGCACGGGTGTTGCGGCGGCAGGGACGGCGGCCGATGGCCAAGCTGCACATGGAACAGGCTGCGATCCGGTTCCGGAATGTGAAGCAGTACGACGCGGCGGCGGAAGCGGTGCTGGAGCTGGCGCAGATGGAAACGAACTTCCGCCGCAGGGAAGCGATCTTGCGCGCGGCGGTGGAAGAGGCGGGAAGCAATGCGCGGCCTCGTCTGGAGACGCAGTTGCTGATGGCTTGGGCGGAAAGCCAGTTCCAGGAAGGCAATGCCGCTGGGGCGATGACAACCTACCGGAGAGCGATCGGGCTGCTGGAGAAGCGGCAGATGCCGATCCTGCTGGCCGATGCATGGACGGGGCTGGGACGGGTCTACCGGCTGCATGGCGATCACGACAGCGCGCGCAGCGCCTACGGGAAGGCGATTGGCCTGTTGGAAGGAACGGCCAACGTCGTGGCGAAAAGCCGGGTGCTGGAGATGCTGGCGTTGAGCCATGCCTCGACGGGGCAGCGCGAGGAGGCACTGCGCTGTTTGCAGGAATCGGTGGCGCTGGTACGCAACGCCGGACGACGGGTGCAGGCGAAACGGGTGAACAGCGCCGCGGTGACGTATTTGATGCTGGGAGAGCCCGCCAAGACGGTGGAGTTGCTGGAGGACAGGAAACGGGCGGCGGCGCAGGCGTGTTACGGGCGCTGGCCGATGAGTGCGGCGCTGTACAAATTGGGCCGGCATGAGGCAGCGGTGGAGTACGCTGCAAAGGGCGTGCGGGAATGCAGTGCGCAGGGCGCCTCGGAACCGCTGGGGCGGGCGCTACGGTGGCGGGCGCTTTCGTTGGAGGCGCTGGGGCATCGAGAGAAGGCGATCGAGGATGCGATGGAGTCGCTGCGTGTGGTGGAGCAGATGCGGGATCACGTGGCTCCGGAGGATCTGCTGAAGCGGAGCTTCGACAGTTCGTACCAGCAACTGGTGCAGGAAGCGGTAATGTGGCTGCACGATTCGAAGCGGCACGCCGAGGCAATGGAAGTGGCCGAGCAGGGGCGCGCGCGGGCTTTCGTGGATTTGCTGAATACCACCCGCAACGGCGAAGAACTGCTGGAAGACGAACCGTTGCGCCTGGAGGGGACGGAACCGCTGGAGTTGCGCAGCAGCGTGTCGGCGAAGGCGGCGACACTTCCGCGGATGCAGGCGGCGGCCGCTGGCTTGGGTTCGAGCATCGTCTCCTTCTGGACGGGAGACCGTGAGATCTATTGCTGGGTGGTGGACCGGCGTGGATTGCGGGCGAGCGTGCGGAGCCCCGTGCAACATGCCGTGCTGGAGAAACTGGTGCGCGAGGCGGGATCGCGGGAGGCGCAGAGGAGCCGGGCGGCGTTGCGGGAGTTGTATCGGCTGTTGATCGCTCCCGTGGAAGCGCAGTTACCTGGGCAGGCGGGCGGGCGCGTCACGGTCATCCCCCATGGCTTGCTGTTTCAGGTGCCGTTCGCCGCATTCGTGGACGGGCGGGGGAAGTACCTGATTGAGAAATGGGAGACGCATTACGCCCCATCGGTGGCATCTTTGGAGGCGGCGGCGAGCCAGGAAGGTGACGGCAGATATCTACTGGCTGGGAATCCATTGCGGGCGGCCGCTCCGCAGGGGGCGAAGAAACTGGCGCCGCTGCCGGGTTCGCAGCGGGAGTTGCGGCGGATCGCGGCGTTATTGCCGTCCAAGGCAACAATCATTTCGGGAAAAGGACTGCGGCTGGATGCGCTGCTGGAAGGCATGGCGGGGGCCAACGTGGTTCACTTCGCCACACATGCGGTGGTGGATCAGGAGCGGCCATTCGACTCCTACCTGGCGTTGAGCGAAGGCGAACGGCTGACGGCGCGGGAGATTTACGGGCAGGAGTTGCAGGCGCGGTTAGTGGTGTTGAGCGCGTGCCGCAGCGCCACGGGCGAGGTTTCATCGGATGGGGTGCTGGGGCTGACGCGGGCATTCTTTTCGGCGGGGGTGACGCGCGTGGTGGCGTCGATCTGGGACGCGGCGGATGAAACGTCGAGTGTGCTGGCGGAGTGGTTTCACCGCGAGTACCAGCGGTCAGGGGACGCGAGCGCCGCGCTACGCAAAGCGCAGTTGACGTTGCTGGTGCGGTTGCGGAGCGGAACGATGGAAGTGCAAACGGCGGCGGGTCCGGCGGTGGTTGCGGAGCATCCGGCATTGTGGGCGCCGCTCGTGTTGCAGGGCAGGCCGTAGGGGTATGGGCTACGGGGAGAGTTCGAGCAATTCGGTGAGCACCCAGTTCTCGACGTTGGCGGAGCCCAATTGGACGCGGGGCTTCACGGTGCCGTGGAAATCAGAACCGCCGGTGACGGCGAGGCCAAGTTTGCGGGCGAGTTGGAAGTAGTGTTTGGCGTGGCGGCCGGGCTGGTCGGAATGGAAGGCCTCGACGGCGTCGAGCCCATCGGCGGCGAGGCCGCGGAGGAAGGCTTCTTCATCGGAAAGCGCGAGGCGGATGGGATGCGCGAGGGAGGAGATGCCACCGGCTTCCTTGACGCGCTGTATGGCTTCGGCGAGCGAAGGCGCTTCGTGTTCGACGAAGGCGGGGGCTTCCTCGCCGAGCATGCGCTGAAAGGCTTCATCGATGGTGGCGAAGTGGCCTTTGCCGACCAGCACACGGGCGAAGTGCGGGCGGCCGGTCATGCTGCGGCCCAACGCCTCGGCTTCCTCGACCTGGATGTCAAAGCCGAGCGATTGGAGGCGGGCGGCGAGGCGGCGGTTGCGGTCGCGGCGCTGCTCATAACGGCCGGTGAGCCATTCGCGGAATTCCGGGGCGGGCTGCCCTTTGAGGAAATAGCCCAACAAATGGGGTGCTTTTCGTCCTAATTTACAGGTAATTTCGATGCCGCAAATGAGGCGCAGCGAAGGCGGCTGGGGAAGCGCGAGGGCGGCATCGTAACCGCCGAGGTTGTCGTGATCGGTGATGGCCAGCGCATCGAGGCCGTGCCGGTAGGCGAGTTCGAGCAGTTCGCCGGGCGAGCAGGTTCCGTCGGAATAGTGGGTGTGGGAGTGGAGATCGATCACGGAGCGAATGGCTCCGAAGGGAACTCGAATGTCTCGCCGGCGGCCTTGACGATCAGCTTACCCGAGCCAAGGGGCTTTCCTTGATTGGAGTAGAACATGGCGCCGTTGGTGCTCTGTCCGGGCAGGAGTTTGATATCGACGAAGGCAATGGCGGATGCGGCGGCGGCAGCCTTCAGTTTGCCGGAAACCAACTCGGCCGCCGCGGCCTGGCGGCGCTGCTCGTAGCCGTTGGTCGACTGGAGGCGGTTGAGTCCGTAGAGTCCGATTTCGTAGGTGGCGACGAGCTTGATGACGTCGCCGCGGCCGGCTTTTTCGATGAGCTCATTGACCACGGCGCGCGGATTGGTGGGCGAGAGGCCTGTGCCGTCGGCCTTGATGAAGCGGAAATCGGTGGGTTTGATGGTCCAGGGGATCTGC
>CALFYN010000857.1 GCA_937952345.1 uncultured Acidobacteriota bacterium | reverse complement strand
TCAATCACATCGTGTACGGCCGAGGCGTTCAACCCGTGCCGCGCGATCGCCTGCCGGTCGATGGTCACCGTCAGGTTCTGCTGCCCCATCACCCGGTCTACCTTGACATCGGCGGTGCCTCGGACCGAATTCGCCAGCCGCGCCACTTCGTTCCCTTTTTCGATCAGCGTATCCAGATCGTCGCCGAATATCTTCACCGCCACATCGGCGCGCGCGCCCGTCAGCATTTCATCCACTCGGTCCGAGATGGGCTGCGCCATCACAATGTTCAATCCCGGCAGAGCGGCCAGCTTCCCACGAATTTCATCGGCAATCTTCTCTTGCGGCCACTCCTTGCGCTTCTCCATCGGCGCCAGACTCACCATCGCGTCGATCTCGTTGTACCCCGCGGGATCCACCGGCGATTCGCCGCGCCCCAGCCGCGTCACGATTCCCGTCACGCCCGGAACCTGCAGCACCAGCTTCTGCGACTCCAACTCCATGCGCAGCGATTCCTCCAAGGAAATCTGCGGTACGCGGTCGGCATTCGGTGAAACCGTGCCTTCCTTCATCTCTGGAATGAACGACGTCCCCAAGTAAGGGAACAGGGACATCGTCGCCCCGAAGGCGATCAGCGCCAGCGCCACCGTGCTCTTGGCGTGGTGCGTGGCCCATTCGAGAAAGATGACATACGGCTTCTTCAACAGCCGCACGAAAATCGTATCGTGCTCATTGCCGCCGCGCAGCAGATACGCCGACAACACCGGCGACAGCGTCAACGAAATGACCAGCGAGATGCCCAGCGCGATGGAAATCGTGTACGCCAGCGGGGCAAACATCTTGCCTTCCATGCCCTCCAGCGTCATCAGCGGAAGGAAAACCAGAATAATCACGCAAATACCGAAAATGACCGGCGTCGCCACTTCCAGTACGGCTTCCTTCACAAGCTTCATCCGGTCGGCGCGCGGGTCGTGGCCCAGCCGTGCGAACACGTTCTCCACCACCACCACCGATCCGTCCACCATCAGTCCAATGGCGATCGCCAGCCCGCCCAGCGACATCAGGTTCGCCGACAAGCCCACCTGGTTCATCACAAGAAACGTCAGCCCGGGTGTCAACACCAGCGTTGCGATCACGATCAGGCTCGAGCGCAGATCCCCCAGGAACAGGAACAGCACCACCACCACAAGCACAATGCCTTCCAGCAGCACCCGGCTCACCGTCGCCAGCGCCGAATCCACCAACTCCGAGCGGTCGTAGTAGGGAACAATCTTCAGTCCATCGGGCAGCATTCCCTTGTTATTGATCTCGTCCACACGCGCCTTCACGCGCTCCACGATTTGCTTGGCGTTGCCGCCCGCCACCATCATCAGAATTCCGCCCACGCTCTCGGTGTAGCCGCCCTTGGCCATGGCCCCGTAGCGGACTTCCTCCCCGATCTTCACCTCCGCCACGTCCCGGATATAGACGGGCGTGCCTCCTACTTCTTTCAGCACGATCGTCCGGATATCGTCCAGATCGCGGATCAGCCCCACGCCGCGGACCAGGAAAATCTCCGGCCCCTGTGGCAGAATTCCGCCGCTCGAATTGGCGTTATTTTGCGAAAGCGCTTCATGCACGTCGTGGATCGTGACCTTGTAGTAGCGCAGTTTGATGGGGTCCACCAGCACCTGGTATTGCTTCACATACCCGCCGGTGGAGTTGATTTCCGCCACGCCGGAAATCGAGCGCAGCAAGGGCCGCGCCACCCAGTCCTGGATAATGCGCCGCTCAATCAGCTCATCCTTGGTCAGCGCCCGCACACCGTCATTGGGATGCTCAATCGTGTACTGATACACCTCGCTCAAGGCATTCGACACCGGACCCAGAATCGGGTTGATCCCAATGGGCAGACGCGTGCGCACTTCCACCAGCCGCTCGCTCACCAGTTGCCGCGCAAAGTACACCGGCGTGCTGTCGGTGAACACCATGGTGACAATGGAAAGCCCCGGCTCATTCTGCGAGCGCAACTCAGTCAGCCCGGGCAATCCCGTCATGCCGATCTCCACCGGCACCGTGACAATGCGCTCCACTTCGTCCGGCGAACGTCCCGGCACTTCCGTGGCCACCTGCACCTGCACGTTCGATACATCGGGGAACGCGTCCACCGACAGTTGCCGGGTCGCGTGAATGCCGGCGGCCAGCCCCATCGCGGCCAGCACTACCACCACCACACGCTGTTGCAGCGAACTGCGGACCAACCCGTCTACCATCTAGGAGCCCTCGTCCCCGCGGATGGCGCGCCGCCGCCGCTCGTTGTTCAAGTGGAACGCTCCGTCCACGATAATGCGCTCGCCCGGCCGGATTCCGTCCAGCAATACCCGCTTGCTGCCGTATTCCTCGCCGAATTTCACTTCCCGCAAGGCAAACGTCTCATCGCCGCGCTGCACAAATAAGCACTCGCGATTGTCATCCCGCACCACCGCCGATACCGGAACCACCTGCTTGCGCTCGGTGTGCTCCTTCAACTCCATTGTTGCCAGCATGGCCGGCTTCAACTTCCGGTCGCGGTTGGCGACGTTCATGCGCACCATCACCGTGCGCGTCTCCCGGTTCACCGTGGCGCTCACAAAGGACAACTTCCCCGCAATCACCACACCGGGAAGCGCCGCAATGGTCGCTTCCACCACCTGGCCTACGCGCAGATTCCCGGCGTCGGCCTCCGGCACATCCGCCACCATCCACACGTTCGAAAGATCGGCGATTTCGTAAATCGTATCCGCCGGCTGCACCATCTGCCCCGGCGTCACTTTGCGTTCCATCACCGTGCCGTCCATGTTCGCCACGATGCGCGAAATCGAATTCATCGTCCGCGTCTTGCGCAACTCATCAATGGCTTCCGGAGGCATGCCCAACTGCAGCAACCGGTCGCGCGAGGCGTCCAGCGTTGCCCCCGCTTCCGCCAGTTCGGCTTCGCGCCGCTGCAACTCCGCCGATCCGATCACGTCCGCCTTCAACAACACCTGCGCCCGATCGACGGCCCTTTGCGCCACCGTCTTTTGCGACAACGCCTTCAGAAAATCCAGTTGCGCTTCCGACAAGCCAGTGCTCAGAATGGTGGCCAGCACCTGTCCGCTGCGCACATCCTGGCCTTCCACCGCCGACAACGACGTAATGCGGCCCATCACCGGCGAACCCACGCGTGCTGTCCGCGTCTCATCCACCTCCACACGCCCGGCTACCGAAAAGCTGGCCCCCACCGTTGCCCATTGCACTTCGCCGATCTTCACGCGCGGCGCCAGTTGTTCGTCCAGCTTGATCTCGTTCGGGTCGCCCGCCGGTGATTCCGCTTGCACCGCCGTCGCCGCGGGCTTGCCGCATCCGGCAAGTAATCCGAAGCTCACTACAGCAAAAATAGCCGCCAGGATATGAGGCATCACTCAAGGTCTCCTTCGCGGATCCATCGCCCGCAATTCTTCGAGATCGATCAACGCCGCTTCGCGGTCGAACTGCGCATTCAATAAATCCAGGCGTACCGTGCGCAACACACGCTGCGCGTCCAATACCTCCAGAATTCCCCGTTCGCCCAGCCGGTAAGCGGTTTCCGCCGCGCGCAACCCGGCTTCCGCCTCTTGCAGCAAGCCCTTCTGAAACAGCTCCAACTGCGTCGTCGCCAGTTCATACCGCTCATATGCGCCGCCGAGCGCCGCCTGCAACTGCAGTTCGCTGCTTTCGGCCAGCGCCCGGGCCTGCCGGATCTGCGCCGTCGCCTCCGCAATCGGACCCTCGCGCTTATTCCAGAAGGGCAGGGGAATATTGATGCCGGCCCGGTAGATCGGCACATCCGGCGGCCGGTCCACTTCCACCACCAGCGATGGCTGCGGCCGCTTCAGTGCGACCTCGTACTTCAATCGCGATTCCGACCGGTCCACCTCGGAGCGCGCAAAGCGCAGCAGCGGATGCCGCGCGATCATCTCCTTGCGCAAATCCTCCAGCGGCGGCAGCGTAATCGGCGGATCGAGCGTCCCTTCAATCGTCAGGTTCGGATCCACCGTGCTCCCGATCGCCGCCCGCAATTGCGACAGTCCCGCGACATATTGCAGGCGAGCGCTATTGGCCGCCGTGCGAGCTGTGGCCACCTCGGCATCGGCCCGGTACAATTCCAACCGCCCTGCCTCGCCCACGTCCACCCGAACCTGCAGCCGCTGCCGGAATTCCTCCACCAGCCGCAGATTTTCGTTCAGAATCTCGATTTCCTCGCGCTTGCGCAGCGCCTGGAAAAACGTGCGCCGCACGTTCGTCAACACCGCCAGCCGCGTCGTTTCCAGCGCCAGTTCGCTGCTGACCCGTCCTCGCTCGGCAACCTCCATTCGCGCTGGACGCAGCGGACCCAGTTCCAGCGGCTGTGCAAACTGATAGGTGCTTACGAACCCGCGCACGTTGCCCGGAACACGGTAATCCTGCCCGCCGGCGCGGAACCCCGCTTCCGGGTTCGGATACGCCTTGGCGGTGATCATCCCGGCACGGGCTACATCCACCTGCGCCGCTCCAGCACGCAGTTGCGGGTGATTCTGTTCCGCCAGTTCCAGCGCCTGTTGCAGATTCAAATTCGCGCCACGCAGCACAGTGCCGGCGAAGAGGAAAGTGAATAGCGCCAGAGGTTTGAAAAAAGATGAAAATATCGTAAATCGATAATGCATTCCAGGTCTTGGCTCGCACGGTCAGACTGAGACCTTAAGGATTGTTAATGTATTTATGATGCCTCAAAACCGTAGGCAAGTTCAAACTTTTATCCCTACCGGCGGTAGCGAAGGTTCTCCAGCGGGTTCGGTTCGCAGGCATTTACGCCGTTTCGATACCCCGACAAAAAGGAATCGTAACGGACGCGCCACGCCGGGTGCCCTTTGCGCGCATTGAGATTCCCGATGATGGCTATCGTCGCTTCCGCCTCCGCCAGTGTCCCCGCCGCCAATACACGCTGCTCAGCCGCCGCCCGCGTCAAGGCGCCAGCCAGGCAATCCGCCACCTTCTCCTCGCCATATCCCTGTAACTGCTGCATCGCCCCACGAGGCCGCGCCTGCCGGTTCATCTGTGCGAACACCGCATGCCCCAACTCATGCGCAATGGCGATTACGGGTGCCGCTTCCCCCGATGTCCCCGTCTCCGACGCCACTCGCAGCCGCAGCGCCGCCAGAAAATCCGCATCATAGTAAACGGTGTTGTCCTTATCGCAGTAGTAGGCGTTCCCCGGATTGACCTTCCCACAAGCGCTCCCCTGCTTCCCGGTGAAAGCGGTAAGTATCGGTGCTTGATACACTTCCCCTCGGGACTTGAAGTATTCCTTCCAGATCCGCTCAAACAGCCGCGCCGCCTGCTCCACCTTCGGGTCCACCGCCCCTTGCAAACACAGCGCTACCATCAAGGCCAGGCTTAGCCGCATGTCCCTTCAGACGGGCCAAACAGGGGAAGGTTACCCCCGCTTCTGGAGAAACGCCACAAACTCCGCAGTGTCCTTGGTCAACCCCGGAAACGCCGCCACCACTTTCTCATCGCCATCCAGCAGCACGTAGTATGGAATCGCAATCGTCGCGAACTTCGAGTTCTGCAACTCCTGGTTCCGCTCGCTCTCGGCATCCGCCCCGTCGGTGTA
>CALFYN010000856.1 GCA_937952345.1 uncultured Acidobacteriota bacterium | reverse complement strand
GAGTACCCAAAACGATGACCACCGAGAATACTCTTCTCCTCCCTTCCATGAGCCTGGTGCGCTATCCCAGTGCCGTCAGGACTCTGGCCTTTATGCTCTTCCTTCTTCTGATCGTCATGCCTGTCACGTTGCTGCTTGCGCCATGGCAGCAAAACGTGGCCGGGCAGGGGAAGGTTTCCGCCATCCACCCCAGTGACCGTCAGCAAACCGTCGACTCCCCCGTCGACGGCCGCGTGCTGAACTGGCACGTCATCGAAGGCACCAAAGTGAAAGTGGGCGACCCCATTGTCGACGTCACCGACATCGACCCTGCATTCCTTTCGCGCATCATGCAGGAGCGCGAAAATATCCTCCGCCGTATCGAAGCGGCAAAGGCGCGCGAGCTATCGCTCGGAGAGCGTATTGCCGGACTCGAAGGTTCGCGCCGTAACGCACTCGACGCCAACCAGTCGCGCATCGAGACCGCATCCGACCGCGTGCAGGCGGCCGAAAGGGCGCTCGCCGCGGCCGAAGCAACCCTCGTCGCCGACCGCCTCAACCTCAACCGCCAGAAGAAGCTCATCGAAAAAGGGCTCACCTCCACACGCAACCTGGAACTCGCCCAAATGGCATTCGACCGCGCTACAGCCGAGGTGGAACGCAATCGTGCCGCCGTCAACGCGGAAAAGAACTCGAAGTCGGTGCTGCAGGCCGATCAGCAGAAAATCACCACCGATTTCCGCGCCTCCATCGAAGACGCCAAAGCCTCGCGCGCCTCCGCTCTCACGGAAATCGCCAACGCCAACATCGAACTGCAGCGTGTCGATGCCCGCCTCGCCCGCCAGCAGAGCCAGACCGTCCGCGCCCCGCGCGACGGCACCATCTTCCGCCTCCTCGCCCAGCCTGGCAGCGAAGTGCTGAAAGCCGGCGACCCCGTCGCTTTACTCGTGCCGGAAGCCACTCAGGTTGTGGTCGAGCTTTGGATGAGCGGCAACGACGCCCCCCTCATTACGCCCGGACGCGACGTTCGCTTGCAGTTCGAAGGCTGGCCCGCCATCCAGTTCGTCGGCTGGCCATCGGTCGCAGTCGGCACGTTCGGCGGGAAAGTCCTGCTCGTGGATTCCACCGACAACGGCGAGGGTAAGTTCCGCGTCCTCGTCGTACCCGACCCCAATGACGAGCCCTGGCCTTCTTCCCGCTGGCTCCGCCAGGGAGTGCGCACCAACGGCTGGGTTCTGCTCAACGAAGTGAAGCTGGGCTTCGAACTCTGGCGGCAATTCAACGGCTTCCCGCCCACGGTCGCCATCACCGAACCCGGCAAAGCGCCATCTGGAGGCAAGAAGTGAAGATCAGCCTTCTGCTTCTACTCGCCGGCACCATGGAAGCGCAGGTTCTCACCCTGCAGGAAGTCCTGCAATCGGTGGAGAAAAGCTACCCGCCGCTCCTGGCAGCCCTCCAGGAAAAGCAGGCCGCCGAGGGTGACCTGCTCACTGCCCTGGGCCGCTTCGATACCACATTCCGCGCTCGCTTCGACACAGACCAGATCGGCTTCTACGACAACGAACGAATCGACATCGGCGTCGAACAGGCGACCACCAAATGGGGTTCCACCTACTACGGAGGCTGGCGTCTGGGCGAGGGCAGCTTCGCACCCTACGACGGCAAGCTCGACACACGCAGCTACGGCGAGTTTCGCGCCGGCATGAAGTTGCCCCTCCTGCGGGACCGCGCCATCGACAGCCGCCGGGCCGATCTACAGAAAGCAGATCTCAACCGGCGCATCGCCGCGCTATCCATCGACCAGCAGAAGCTCGTAATTCTACAAACGGCGACCCGCCGTTATTGGGAATGGGTCGCCGCCGGACGCCGCTATGCCGTCGCCGAACAGTTGCTGGACCTCGCCATGAAGCGCAACGACATTCTCAAGGAGAGCGTGCGCCTGGGGCAAACGCCGGCCATCGAAGTCGCCGAAAACGAACGCGCCATCCTCCAGCGCCGCTCCCAATTGGTGGAGGCCGAACGTGCGCTGCAACTCGCCACCATCGACCTTTCCCTGTTCTACCGTACGCCCGAAGGGAAACCCCAGATGGCCGCCGCCTCGCAATTGCCCCCCGGCTTTCCGGAACAATCCGCGCTGACCGAAGAGCAGATCGCCGATGACATCGAAACCGCCCTTCGCCGCAGACCCGAGGTGGAGCGCCTCATCGTGCAGCGCCGGCAGACCGAAGTCGACGCCGCGCTCGGCAAGAACATGCGGCTCCCCAGCATGGACGTTCTGCTGAGCTTCACCCGTGAGAACGGAACGGGCGCCGTGCGCCGCGGCCCCACCGAACTGAAAGGCACCCTCGTCTTCGAACTCCCACTCCAGCGCCGCGCCGCCGAAGGCCGCATCGTCAGCGCCGAAGCCCGCCTCAACCAGATCCAGCAGCGTGAGCAATTCACGCGCGACCAGATTACCGCCGAGGTCCAGGATGCCATCTCCGCCGTCCAAACAGCGTACCGCCGCGCCCGCCTCATCGCTGAAGAAGTGCAGGTGGCGCGCACCCTCGAAGACGCCGAACGCACCAAGTTCGATCTCGGAGACAGCACCCTGTTCCTGGTGAATCTCCGCGAACAGGCAACATTCGATGCTTCCGTGCGCGAGGTCTCCGCCCGAGCCGACTACTTCCGCGCACAGGCCCTCTACGAACTCGCCATCGCCGAAGCCTTGGCGCCAACCCGCCGCCCCAGCGTGAAATAATCAACCTTCTGGTGAAGACGGCTCTCGCACTGCTCCTGATCGCGGGATGCGCCTGGGCGGTACTGGCCTGGCTGGCGCATCGCAGCGCGTTCTTCCCCATGCGCTACCCCGAAGGCTGGTGGGGCGTTCAGCAGGAGTTGGGCGCACAGGACGTCTGGTTCACCGCCAGCGATGGCGTCACCCTGCACGCCTGGTGGTTGCCGCGCAAGGAAGCCACCGTTGTTACCCTTTTCCTCCATGGCAATGCGGGCAACGTCACTCACCGCGCCCCGGCGATGCGTGAAATCGCCGCGGCCGGTTCTTCGGTCCTTCTCCTCGACTATCGTGGCTACGGTAAGAGCGAAGGCTCGCCCTCGGAATCGGGGCTCTATCGCGATGCCGACGCGGCATACTCCTGGCTCCTCGCCAAAGGTCACCCGGAGTCCGCCATCGTCGTCCATGGTGAGTCCCTGGGAACGGCCGTTGCCGTTGATCTTGCCGCGCGCAAGCGTTGCCGCGCGCTGGTTCTCGAAGCGCCCTTCTCCTCCGCACGCGATGTCGCCGGTTCTGTCTTCCCAGGCCTCGGCCCCCTGCTGATGTGGGGCTTCGACTCCGCCGCCAAGATCCCGAAAGTGCATGTGCCTCTGCTGGTCATTCACGGCGACGCCGACGAAGTCATCGATATCTCCCTCGGCCGGCGTTTGTTCCAGGCCGCCAATTCCCCCAAGCAACTGTGGGTTCTTCCGCGGGGAGGGCATAACAATATTGTGGAAGCCGCGGGCCCTGAGTACGCCTCCCGCCTGCGCGCTTTCTATTCCATTCCCCCAGCACAGTAACCTGCTTGTGCTATACCTACCCCAATGCCTTTCGAGATCCGTGCTCTCGACTCCTCGCAACTCGCCTCCCAGATGCACGCTTTCGTTGCACTGCTGGAAGATGCCGTCAACGACGGCGCGTCCCTCGGTTTCCTCCCGCCTCTCGATCCCATCGCCGCGGTCACCTACTGGCACGATTGCATCGATGATCTCGAAGAAAACCGTACTCTTCTGCTTGCCGTCTATGACGGGAAAAGCCTGCTCGGATCCGTGCAACTGGCACTGTGCACTCGTCCCAATGGCGCTCATCGCGCCGAGGTCAACAAGCTGATGGTGCACACCACGGCGCGCCGCTTGGGGCTCGGCAAGTCCCTCATGGCCGCCGCCGAAGATCACGCCCGCCGCATCGGGCGCACTCTCCTCGTGCTCGACACGCGCAAGGGAGATCCGTCGGAATCCCTCTACCGACGGCTCGGCTATCTCGCTGCCGGAGAGATCCCGCGCTACGCCCGCAGCGCCGGTGGCGAACTCCACACCACCATTCTCTTTTTCAAAGAGCTCGCCTGACCATGCGCCACTGGGTTGTCGCCGGCCTCTTCGTCCTCTCCCTCATCACCTACATTGATCGAGCCGCCATCTCTTCCGTCAAGGATCCGCTCTCTGCCGAACTGGGGCTCTCCGGCCAGCAAATGGGAGCCGTCTTTTCCGCATTCGCCCTCGGCTACGCCATCGCCCAAGTGCCCAGCGGATGGGCTGCCGACCGCTTCGGTCCACGCCTCATGCTCTCGGCAGTAGTGGTGTTCTGGAGCCTGCTGACCGCCCTCACCGGCGCCGTCCATCAATTCTTCGTCCTCATCGCCGTGCGCTTCACCTTCGGCATCGCCGAGGCCGGTGCGTTTCCCGGCTCCGCGCGCGCCTTCTACAATTGGCTTCCGCCCTGGGAACACGGCCGCGCCAACGGCATCATCTTCGCCGCCTCGCGGCTCGGCGCGGCCATCGCCTTCCCCATCATGGCCTGGCTACTGGCCTCCAATTCCTGGCGCACCGCGTTCTTCTGGCTCGCCATTCCCGGCATCGTGTGGGGCATCGCCTGGTATGCCTGGTTTCGCGATGAGCCGCCCACGCCGCCGCAACGTGCCGCCGCCCCATCGGGCGCCGAACCCTCCTTCGGCCAGATCTTTCGCTCCCGCCCGATGCTGCTCGCCATGAGCCAATATTTCATCGTCAACTTCACTACGTTTCTCTGCCTCACCTGGATGCTCCCGTACCTCAAGGAGCGGTTCGCTCTCAGCCCCTCCGCCGCGGCCTTCTACGCGATGATCCCCCTGCTCGTCGGCGCAACGGCACAATGGGCCACCGGAACCATCGTCGACAAGCTCTATCGCTCGAAACACAAACCTTGGTCGCGCCGCCTTCCCGCCATCGCGGGATTCCTTCTCTCCGCTGCCGGCATTTCCGCAATCCCTCACGTGGAAAACGTCCAGACCGTTGTCTTTCTCTTCACTGTGGCCGCATTCGGAGCCGAAATGACCATCTCCCCCTCATGGGCCTTTTGCATGGACATCGGCGGCAGAAAATCAGGAGCCATCACCGGATCCATGAACATGCTCGGCAATCTCGGTTCCTTCGTCAGCGCCAATCTTTTCCCGGTGCTGGGAGCCGGCTACTTCACCCTCGTCGCCATCCTCAATCTCTACAGCGCCGCGGCGTGGTTCTTCATGGTCAGTTCTTCCGCGCAAAAGACCGGCTCCCGCGGCTGACATAGATCCCCTTGCCTGCCGCATCCACCGTGAAGCACACACCACCTGAAAAGCAGTTCCCATGCTCCGGCGTCAATTTTGTGGTGCGCCCATCGGCAGTCATCTGCAGGGCCCCGGCATCCTGCCTCACCGTAACAAAGCTGGTGTACTGCGCATAGACGCCGGCAAGCTTCGCAGGATCCAGTGCGGACGCTGGCTTCCGCTCCTGTGTATTCGCCGCGACGCCACTCACCATGGCGAAAATCTCTCGCGCCAGCCCGGACGTATCCGCGCCGCTCAGATTCGCCAGCGTGATCACCCCCACCTTCTTCTGCGGCGACCAAATGAAGTAGCTGCCATACCCCAGCCGCGATCCCCCATGCGAAAACACATCTACTCCCGCTGTTTTCTGCACCGCTACGCCATACCCATAGCTGCCGCCCGAGGGTGTGGATGCGTGTGCCCCGGTCAGATTCCGCACCAGTTCCGCCTCCAGCACCTGCCGTCCGTCCAGCCGTCCTCCGTTCACCACGGCTACCGCCCAGCGTGCAAAATCGTTCCCGCTCGTGAACATCGACCCCGCCGGCCAGTACCCCGAATGGTCCGCCGCCGGACGCGCCACCACGGTCTCGCCACGTTGCACGATGTGCCCCTGCGCCAGTGGATACGTCATCGCCAACGTCGGCCGGAATGTGGTGCGCTTCATCCCCAACGGCTCAAACAGCAGATTCGACACCGCATCGGCAAACGGTAGCATCGAAGTCACTTCAATCAGCCGCCCCGCCATGGCATACCCCAGGTTCGAATACGAATAGATCTCACCCGGTTTGGCAAAGAGCACATCAGGCTGCAGTCCTCGGATGTTCGCCGCCAAAGCTCCATCGTCGTGCGCGCCGTACATCAGCGTGCGATCCATCAGCCCCGCGGTATGCGTCAACAGTTGATGTGCGGTGAGATCGGCCAGCGCGCCGTTCAAATCGCGCAGATAGGTGCCCACCGGCGTGCGCAGCGATAGCTTGCCCTTCTCCGCCAGGCGCAGCACGCTCGCTCCAACAAACATCTTCGTCGTCGATCCGACACGAAACAGATGATCCGCCGTCACAGGCTCGCGAGTCTCCACACTGGCTACGCCGTACCCCTTGGCGTGCGTTACACGATCCCCTTCCACCACCACGGCCACCAATCCCGGAGCCTTTAGCTTCTCCATCGCCCGCTGCGCCGCGCCGTCCACCGCCGCCTTGTCCGCGCCGCAAGCCAATTGCGCCACTAGCAACCACAGAACACCCATCGTGCAATTCCTCCCGAGCCCGTTTGTACAGCGCCACTGTACGGTGGTGGCGCAGTGGAAATATACAGAGTATCCTACGTTGCAT
>CALFYN010000855.1 GCA_937952345.1 uncultured Acidobacteriota bacterium | reverse complement strand
ACGCCGCTGCTCTATACGCCGCGCGAGGGCTTTCAGTATCAGAGCATGGGGATCCTGCTCGCCGGGGAGATCGTGGAGCGCGTTTCCGGAATGCGGCTGCGCGATTTCGAGCAGAAGGAAATCTTCGAGCCGCTGGGCATGAAGAACTCGGCATTGGGGATGAAGCCGGGGTGGAAGATTGAGGACACGGTGCGTGTGTTTGAGGGCGCGAGTGCGAATTCGGAGAATAATTTGCGATTTGGCGCAAATAGCCCGTATTGGCGGGATATGGGGCATCCTTGGGGAGGCATGCACAGCACGACGGGGGATCTGGCGATTTTGCTGCAGGCGTTTCTCAATGGCGGGACGTTCGGGGGCCGGCGGTGGATGAGTCCGATGACGGTGGCGGCGATGACCACGGATCAGAATACGCAGATCAAGCAGCCGTGGGGCTTGGGTTGGGCGCTGGCGCATTCGCCGGTGTGGATCTATTCGGGGGAACTCGTATCGCCGCGAGCATTCGGGCATTCGGGAGCGACGGGCACGGTGGCTTGGGCGGATCCGGCGACGGGGGTGCTGTGCGTAATTTTGACGAATCGCTCGGTGGGGATCGACGGCGGGCGCACGCTGCGGATGGTTTCGAATGCGGTGAATGGGGCGGTGGAATCGATGCAGTGAGGGATTCGGCGGCTGGATTCCGCCTGTGGGGTTAGGGGGATTCCCATGGTGGTTCGTATGGTATCGGCGTGGCTCTGCTGCGCGGCGCTGGCGATGGCGGCGGATGGCGATGCGCTCTATCGCATTCGAGAAGGACGGAAGATCGGATATATCAACCGCTCCGGTCAGGTGGTGATTCCTCCGAAATTTGACACGGCCGAGGATTTTCATGAAGGGTTGGCGCGCGTCTATGTGGGCGCGGAGGCGGGTTTCATCGACCGCAGCGGAAAATTCGTCATTGCCCCGCAGTACACCACCGCGACCGAGTTTGAAGGCGGGCGGGCGCTGGTGAGCAAGGAAGGCAAGTATTCCCTCATCGACAAACAGGGCAAGACCGTGGCGGAGATTCCGCATCGCGTGCTGGGGGACTTTCATGACGGATTGGCCACGGTGCAGCGGGCGCGGAGCACGGATGCAAATGGAAAGACCGTACCTTCGGCCTATGGCTACATCAATCGCGATGGCAGGGTGGTGATTGAACCGCAGTTCATGCCCGCGGGTCCGTTTCCCGACGATGGGAGGGGATTGGCAGTGGGGGGATTGAATCGCGAGTGGGTGTATTTCGACAAGTCGGGGAAGATCGTTCTTCGCGTATCCATGGAAGGCAAGGATCGCGCGGATGCGTTCCACGACGGCTTGTTGCGATGGAAAGAAGGCTTTTATTGGGGATATAAGAATGCCTCGGGGGAATGGGCGATTCCCGCGAAGTTCGATGATGTGGCGGATTTCAAGGATGGACTGGCGCGGGTGGAACTGGAAGGGAAATGGCAATGGATCGACACGGCGGGCAAGACGGTGGAAGCTCCCGCGAGGGAGCGCATCGGCAAGACCTCCGAGGGACTGACACTGTATCGCGAAGGCGACCGGCTGGGATATTTGAAGGCTGATGGTTCGGTGGCGTTCCCGTTTCGAAAGTATGCCGAGGCGCGTGATTTTTCGTGCGGCATGGCGCGCGTGAAGGTAGACGGGCGCTACGGCTTTCTGGATACCACGGGGAATCTGAAGATCCTCAACGTGTACGCCTCGGCGGGGGATTTTGAAAATTGCCTGGCGATGGTGATGAGCAAGGATGGATGGGCTTACATCGATGTGGAGGGCAAGGTGGTTTGGCAGCAACAGCCGGGGCAGTGAAAACCTGTATCATGGCGGGTTGATGTGGCTCTCAATCATTCTTCTCTGCGTGGCGGCGATGTGGGGACAGGTGTCGCGGACACCGCCGAAAGAGGTTCCGTTTACGCCCGGACCGCCGGTGGCGCAACCCGTCCCTTTCAGTCATAAGACGCATGTGGCGAACGGGCTGAAGTGCCTGGAGTGCCATGCGATCGAAGAGCCGGGCGATTACGCGGGGTTCCCCGCTGAGTCGAAGTGCATGGCGTGCCACATTGCAATTAAGAAGGACAGCCCGCATATCGCAAAGCTTGCGGCGGCGAGGCAATCCGGCACGCCGATCGACTGGAAGCGCGTGTACAAGGTGAAGGAGTTCGTGTATTTCTCACATGAAGTACATCACCGCAAGGCCGGCGTTGCCTGCGATACTTGCCACGGGGCCGTGGCCGAGCGCGATGTGTTGTGGCAGGAGAAATCGGTGTCGATGTACGCCTGCATGCGCTGCCACGAGCAGAAGAAGGCGCGGAACGACTGCGCCACCTGCCACGATACCCATTAACGCTCCGCTTCAGAATTTGAAGTGCAGGCCGAATTGCGTAATGCGCGCCTGATTGGTGTCGATCAAGGAATTGATGGTTCCGAATGCGGGAGCGCCGCGGTTGAGGTTCGGCAGATTGAAGTTCGGGTTGTTGATGAAGTTCAGCATCTCACCGCGGAACTGCAGCGTCATGCGCTCGCCGAGGGCGAAGTCCTTGAGAATAGACATGTCCATGGCGATGGCTCCGGGGCCGTAGCCGGTGGTGCGGCCGGCGTTGCCAAAAGTGAATTGCGCAGGCTCGGCGAAGGCGGAGGTATCGAACCAGCGGCGCAGTTGCTCCGAGCGCGGACGATCGCCGGTGATGGTCGGATTGCCCACAACGTTCGTACGATTAGCGGGCGAGAAGGCGTTGGTGCGATTGGTCTGCTCATTGACACCGATGGGCGGCCCCGTGCGCAACTCGCCGATGTAGCCGATGATCCAGCCGCCGATGACGGCGTTGGCGAACGAGTTGTTGATGGCGAACTCGCGGCCTCTGCCAAAGGGGAGTTCGTAGACGAGGCTGGAGATCATGCGATGTTTGATGCTATTGCCGCTGAGCCCTCGGTCCGCACGGCGGTTGTAGACATTGGCGAGGGCAGAGCCGGGGTTGCCGCCCAGTTCACCGCGCGATTCGACGTCGTCAATCCCGCGGGCGAACGTGTAGTTGGTCTGGAATTGCAGGCCACGGGACAGACGTTTGTCCAGCTTGAGATTCACAGCATGGTAGTTGGAGTTGCCGAGCGGCTGCGAAATCTGCGTCACGTCCGTATACTGCGGAAACGGCCGCCGGCTTTGCGCGTTCCCCGGCCCCATCAGTTCAGGGCGCACCTGATTCAGCGTGAGCCCCACCGGAAGCGCGAGTTTGTGGCCGAGCGTGGACAGGTAGCCGAGTTCGAGAAGCATCTGGCCAGGAAGTTGCCGCTGGATGTTGAAGTTGAAATTCACCATGTACGACGTGTCGCGCGGGCCGGGCTGGAAATATTCGATAGAGTTCACTGGACTGCGTCCCACAGGCACAGCGCCGAAGCCGGGTGTCAGCTCTTCTTCGGTCGGCGGAGTGATGGGAGGCATGCCGTTACGCAAGCGGAATGGCGCGGTGATGCCGTTATCCGGTGAGACGAAGTTGCCACGGAAACTGAATCCGTTGGTGGCGTTGATGACGGTGGCCTGATCGTAGAGACCCATATAGAGCAATGCCGCGCCGCCGCGAACGACCCAATTGTCGGCGGCGCGATAGGCAAACCCGAAGCGGGGCGCGAAGTTGTTGGCATCGAAATTGTGCGCATACTTCGAAACCCCGTTGCGCCCGGCGAACGTGATGGCCCCAGGAGTGCCCGAGACGGGATTGATGGCGAACAGATCGAAAGAGTTCATGCGGTTGTCGAACATCTCGCGGCGCGGGGTGTCCATATCCCAGCGCAGGCCGAGATTGAGGGTCAGGCGCGAGGTCACTTTCCAGTCGTCCTGAATGAATGCGGCCCACGCATCGATGCGGCTGCGAATGGGAAGCACCTCGTTCACGCTGGCGCTTTGCACCCAACCGAGCAATACGGCAGCGACACCGTTGCCCGTCACGGCGTTGGTGAATCCAAAAACCCCGCCGGCGGTGTTGCGATTCAGATCGTCGTTGGTGGAGGTGCGTCGCTCAAAGCCGAATTTGATACTGTGGCCACCTTTCAGCCAGAGCAGATTGTCGGCGAACAGCGTGCCTTTGATGGGCGACTGGATGCGCTCCATGTTCGATCCCTCGCCGAGCGTGGTGTAACCGGTGACGGTAACGCGCGGGCCGAAGTCCTGGCGCACGCCGCTCAATCCGAGTTGCTGATTGAGATTCGAGTAGGCGCCGCTGAAGAGATTGACGAAGTGGCGCCAATCGTAGTTGTACCGGAATTCATTGATCAAAGTGGGGCGAATGTTGCGGAACCAGGTACCGCTGCCGTTGTAGAACTTGTTCTGGCGCCGGCGGTGGAAGGGATCGACCGCAGCCACTTCCCAGGTAGGGAAATCGGTCTGTCCGCCGTGGCTGGCGAGCAGTCGTCCATAGACTCGATTGTTGGCATTGATGGTGTGATCAATACGCGTGACGTAGTTGTTGGGCGGATCCGTAGTGCGGCTGTTGGCGCGGAAATTGTTGGCGCCGGACGCGCGTCCTTCGACGTTTGGATTGGGGTAAAAGGACACCAGCTTGGCGCCGATGGGATCGAAGCGGCTCACTGGAATCCGGTTGCCGGGAAAGGGCGCACGATTGCTGGTTTCCGGATCGCGCACGATGTTCGTATTGCCCGAAAAATCGCCGAGCTTTTCAGCCGGTGTGGGAACGTTGTGGATGAGTGTGGTTCCGCGAATGTCGCGTCGGCCTTCGTAGTTAAAGAAGAAGTGCGTTTTGTCTTTGCGAATGGGACCGGAGAAGCTAGCGCCAAACAGGTTGTAGCGCAGTGGTGTCTTCGTGGCCGCGAAGAACGTGCGCGCATCCAGCGCGTCATTGCGGAAGTATTCGTAGGCCGAGCCGTGAAACTGATTGGTGCCACTCTTGGTGGTCATCTGCACGACGCCGCCTCCGCTACGCCCCAGTTCCGCGGAGTAGTTGCTGATGGAGACACTGAATTCCTGCAGCGATTCGATGGGAGGATCGAAGTTGAGCCCCTGATCGCCGACGAGAACATTCTGCGCGTTGCCGCCGTCGATGCGCCAGTTCGTGTTGTTGCCGCGGCCGCCGGCCATGGCGAAATTCGAACCCGTGCCGATTTGCACGACGAAGCCGGAAAGGCGCGCCAATTGCGCCGCGCGGCGGTTGATCAGCGGCATGTTGGCGATGGTGCGGTTTTCCACTACCGCGCCGACCACGGAGGATTCGGTCTGCAATTGCGGCAAGGTGGCTTCGACGACGACGCGCTCTGTTTGTGCCCCGACTTCCAGGCGAACATCGATGCGATGCTGGCCGCCCGTTTCGAGTGTGAGCTCGGTTTGGCGGAAAGTCTTGAAGCCTGGCTTCGAGGCATCCAGGGTGTACTTGCCGGGCTTGATCAGCGGGAGAACGAAGTTTCCTTCGTTGTTGCTGGTGGCGGACCAGGACTCGCCCGTGTCCTGATTGTTGAGCTTCAACTCAGCGCCGGGGATAACGGCGCCAGTGGAATCGGTGATCGAGCCGTTCACGTTGGCAAGCTGGCTTTGCGCGTAGAGCGCGCCGGTGAAGATCAATAGCGCGAGGAATCGCATCTCGGAAGACCCCTTCTCTCGAAAAGTTTCCTCAGAGTGTATATCAAATATTGTTACGGGTGTTAGCTAGGGGTGAAGAGAAGCGAATCCTCCGCTCGCAACGTGTCTTCGAAGGATGCGGGATGAGGATGCAACTTGTATCGTATTCCGTTGATGGCAACATCGGCCCCAAGCGTCAGCCCGCTGCTGAGGCGAACGCGTGTCACGCCCAGGATGGCATCCACCAGGTAGGGCCGGTTCATCGGCAAGGTGATTTCCCAGGCTTCGGGCTCGCGCCATTCCGTCACTTCCACACGGTGATGTTCCAGAATGCGCACGGCGAGAGCGACGTCGGCATGACACTCCGGTACGAATCGCAGGGCTTGCATCAGCAGCGATTCGCGCAGTGCTTCGCGGCTCTTCGGCTTGCCCACCTGCTGGCTGCGTGCGGAGAAGATCAGGTCCCTCGATATGAAATAGGGTTTGATGTCGATGATGGGCGTTCCATCCAGGAAATCGAGCCGGTCGAGTTCGAGACGCAGGCCATGGCGGCGGAGCAGGCGGGCCGCCGTTAAACCGATGGGATTCGGACGTGCTGGACTGCGCACCGCAAACACACCGTGTGTGGCGTCGGGCTGATCGGGGTCCACGCCGCGCGGGACGACTTGCAGCACATCGCGCTCCGGACGCGCCATCAGCCACGCCATGATCCAGAGATGCGAATGCTTTTCGATGCGCAGCAGGCCGCCTGCATATTCGGGAAAGAGTTCAATGGCCGCGGGCGCGCCAAGCGCGGGCATCGCTTTGCGCTCCTTGATTTCCGACTGGACGACACCAATGAACCGTAGTTCCTTATCCACGGCTGCGCAGCCCCGATGCAGTGCGGCCGTCGCCCGTGCGTTTGCGCCAATCGTTGAGCAGTGCGAGCAAGGCGTCGCGCGTGAGGCGCTGCTCGCGCACCTCGGCAAGGTTGTTCATTTCGTAGGGATCGTTGGACAGATTGTACAAGTGGGTAACTTCTCCGTGGCGGTCAATTACCAGTTTGTCG
>CALFYN010000854.1 GCA_937952345.1 uncultured Acidobacteriota bacterium | reverse complement strand
CTCGGGGCCCCCATCGGCATGTATCTCGCCGCCGCCGGCATCGGCACCATCGGCCTGGTCGATTTCGATATCGTCGACCGCACCAACCTCCAGCGCCAGATCATCCACGGCACCAAGGACATCGGCAAGAAGAAGCTCGACAGCGCCGCCGAAACCATCGCCGACATCAACCCCAACGTCAACGTCGTCAAATACGAAGTCGCGCTCTCCAGCGAAAACGCCCTCCAGATCATGAAGGGCTACGACGTCGTGGTCGATGGCACCGATAACTTCCCCACCCGCTACCTCGTCAACGATGCCTGCGTGCTGCTCGGCATCCCCAACGTCTACGGGTCCATTTTCCGATTCGAAGGCCAGTCCACCGTATTCGCCACCAAGGACGGCCCCTGCTACCGCTGCCTGTATCCCGAGCCGCCACCTCCCGGCCTCGTTCCCAGTTGCGCCGAAGGCGGAGTCCTCGGCATCCTCCCCGGCATGATCGGCGTCATGCAGGCCACCGAAGTCGTGAAGCTCATCCTCGGCAAGGGCGAAACCCTTACCGGACGCCTCGTCCTCTACGATGCCCTCAACATGCGCTTCCGCGAAATGCGTCTCCGCCGCAGCCCGGAATGCCCTATCTGCGGCCCCAATCGCACGATCCACCAACTCATCGACTACCACCAGTTCTGCGGCATCCCCCAGCAGCCGGCCCAACCCGAACCAGCCGCCGCCAACCCCGGTGAAATCGAAGTCACCGGCGTCAAAGCCCTGCTCGATGCCAATCACAACTTCATCCTCATCGATGTCCGCGAGCCGCACGAATACCAGATCTGCAACATCGGCGCACAACTCATCCCGCTCGGCACGCTCCCGCAACGCCTCAAGGAACTCGACCCCTCGGCCGAATACGTCCTCCACTGCAAGAGCGGCATGCGCAGCGGCAAGGCCTGTGACCTGCTCCGCCAGAACGGCTTCACCAACGTCCGCAACATGAAGGGCGGCATCCTCGCCTGGTCCGACAAAGTCGACCCCCGCGTTCCGAAGTACTAAACGGCGCACTACAAAGCCTCATTCGCAGCTACGACTGTGCGGTACCTGCGCTAGCATGAAGAGTATCCACAATCGATCCGGGCTATGGACGCCAATCGCTGGCAACTCATTCAGGATATCTACCTCCGCGCGCTCGACCAGCCGGTTGCCCAGCGCGCGGCCGCCCTCCAGGAAGCCTGTGGCGGCGACGCCCAACTGCGTGAAGAAGTGCAGTCCCTCCTCGACGCCCACGCCGAAGCTGGCAATTTCCTCTCCGGCCAGGAACTCCAGCACCTCATCGCTGACCTCGATCCTGAACCACCGGAAAAGTCCCTGCCCGAAACACTCGGCCCCTACCAGTTGCTCTCCCTCCTCGGAACCGGCGGCATGGGCAGTGTCTATCGCGCGCGCGACACCCGCCTCCAACGCGACGTCGCCCTCAAAATCCTACACCCCAGCCTCGCCGGCGATCCCGCCTACGTGAAGCGCTTCCGCCTCGAAGCCAAGGCCGCCTCCGCGCTCAATCACCCCAACATCGTCACCATCTACGACACGGGCCAGGAGAACGGAACACTATTCATCGCCGCCGAACTCATCGATGGGCTCACCTTGCGCCAGCGGCTCGCCACCGGCCCTATCCCTCTCCCGGAGTCCATCGGCATCATCCTCCAATGCACACAGGCCCTCGAAACAGCGCACCGGGCCGGTATCGTGCATCGCGATCTCAAACCCGAAAATCTCATGATCCGCACCGACGGCGTCGTCAAGGTCGTCGACTTCGGACTGGCCCGCCTCGCCCCCCACGACAGTACCCACTCGCAGGCGTTGACCCTCAGCGGAGGCATCATGGGCACGCCCCGATACATGTCCCCCGAACAGGCCCGGGGCCACAAACCCGACGCCGCCAGCGACGTCTTCAGTCTCGCCGCGGTCCTTTACGAAATGGTCGCCGGAACACCTGCCTTCCCCGGCACCACCGCCGAAGTCTTCGCGGCCCTGCTCGCCGGCGATCCGAAACCAACCGGCACCATTCTCGATCCCGTGCTGCTGCGCGCGCTACGCACCAACCGCGAACAGCGCATCCCATCGATGGCCGGCTTTACTGCCGCGCTCACGGCCATTGATCCGAACAGCAGCCCCAGCCTCCTTGCCCGCCTCCGCGCCGCCCAATGGACGCGCCGCTTTGCTCACCCAATGGGCCTGGCAGCGGTAGTGTCGGTGATAATTCTGTCCGCCTATCTCGCCATTTCTTCCTTCGCTCGCCGCGCCCCTCTCCCCGACACCAATCCGCATATCATCCCCCTAACCACTTTCAGTGGCACAAAAGATCAACCCGCCCTGTCCCCCGATGGCAGCCTTCTCGCTTTCTCCTGGCGTCCCGCCAACGAAGCGTCCCGCCACATCTACATTAAGCCCACCATCGGTGGCGAGCCCCGCCAATTGACCACATCTCCCGGCAACGATTTCACCCCCTCATGGTCTCCCGATGGACGTAGCATCGCCTTCTGCCGCCGCTCCGTTCAGAATGCCCGCGATGCCCGGGACCGCGTTCCCTCCGACATCTATATCGTCCCCGCCACCGGCGGCCCGGAACGTAAGATTGCCCAAGGTTGGCTCGGTGTCTCATGGTCGCCCGATGGAAAAACTCTCGCCGTGGCCCGCGCCCCCCAGGACACAGCCGATTCCGGCGGAATCGATCTGCTTTCCCTCGAATCCGGCCTGCGCCGCCGCTTGACCTTCTCCTCCGAAGATACCCTCCCCGCATTCTCACCGGACGGACGCAGCATCGCTTTCATCCGTATCTTCCCCGGCCGGGCCCAGGAGATTTTCGTTGTTCCCACCGCCGGCGGCACAGCCAGGCAATTGACCTTCGACGGACAGACGGCCAACGGCATCACCTGGACTGCCGATAGCCGGGAACTCGTCTTCTCTTCTCCCCGCAACCGTGCCATGGGTGAACTCTGGCGCATCTCCGCCACCGGCGGTTCGCCGCGCACTCTCTCCGCTGCCCTCCGCCATGCCTCCCACCCCTCCGCTTCCCTCCGAAGTCCCAGACTGGCCTTCACCGAATCCTGGACCGATACCAACATCTACATCCTCTCCGGCAATCCCTCCGGCACCCTCACTCCGGCAGCCACATCCACGCTCGGCGATCATAGCCCCACATTCGCCCCCAACGGCGACCGCTTCGCCTTCGTCTCCACCCGCTCCGGCAGCGAACAAATCTGGGCCGCGCGGCGCGATGGCTCGGACCCGGTCCAATTGACCAATTTCCGCACCGAATCCGTTGGCTCGCCGCAGTGGTCCCCCGATGGCTCTCGCATCGCCTTTGATGTCTGGGCCTCCGACGAATCCAACGTCTTCGTCATCGATGCCACGGGCGGAACTCCGCGCCGCCTCTCCCCGGAACGTGGCGAAAGCTGGATGCCTGCCTGGTCTCACGACGGCTCGTGGATCTATTTCACTTCCCGCCGGTCCGGCAGCCGCGAAATCTGGAAAATGCCGGCCACGGGCGGCCCGGCAACACAAGTCACGAACGCCGGCGCCTATGAAGCCAAACCCGCCCCCGATGGCAAAACCATCTACTTCAGCAAAAGCACCGATACCGGTTGCTGTTCCATCTGGTCGAAGCCCGCCGGCGGCGGCCCGGAACGCCCAGTCCCCGAACTGGAACCCTTTGCTCCCATCAGCCGCTCCTGGGCCGTACACAACCAAGGCATTTACTTCATCGCCCGCGAAAAAGGCAAACTCCCCGTCGTTCGATTTCTCGACTTCTCCACACGCCGCGTCACCGACTATTTGCGCATCTCCAGGGATCTCGAATGGACGTTCCCCAGCCTCGCCGTCTCTTCCGACGCCCGTCATTTGCTGGCCGCTCAAATCGACCGCGAGGTCGATGACATCATGATGATCGAAGGCTTTCGCTAAAGGATGAGCCACGACCCACAACCCCCGGCCGGCGAAGTCACCCGTTTGCTTGTGGCATGGTCCAACGGAGATGCCGCCGCGCTTGCCCGCCTTGCCCCAGTGGTCGAATCGGAACTCCGCCGTCTCGCCCGCATCTACCTCAGCCGCGAAGCACCCGGCCATACCTTGCAACCCACCGCCTTGATCAACGAAGCCTACCTCCGCCTCATCGAATGGCCCGCCGCCTCCTGGCAAAGCCGCGCTCACTTCTTCGCCGTTGCCGCCAAAATGATGCGCCGCATCCTCGTCAATGCCGCCGCGGCCCGCGGCAGGCTCAAGCGCGGCGGCGATGGCGTCCAGGTATCTCTCGCCCACGCCGAAGCACTCACCACCCGTCCGCCCGACCTCGTCGCCCTCGACGAGGCGCTGCAGGCCCTCGCGCAATTCGACGAACGGAAAAGCCGGCTCGTCGAATTGCGCTACTTTGCCGGCCTCACCGCCGAGGAAACCGCCGAGGTCATGGGCATCTCCCTCCGCACCGTCCACCGCGAATGGGAGGTCGCCAGGGCATGGCTCTTCCGCAACATGCGTTCCTCCCCCTCCGCCTGAGCCGGCACGTACCCGAAAAAAAATCTTCACCCCCCTGGCACTTTCTGCCTTCGTTCCTTGCATGCACTGTCAGGAGGAACAAGATCGATGCTACGAAACCATATGCTTGCCACGTTCACCTTGCTGGGAGCAGCCACCCTGGCCGCCCAGACCACCATCTCCGTGAACACCTATCAACAGAAAAGCACGCTGTGCTCCATCGCCAACGCCATCGCCACGGCTAACGCGCTCGCCACCAACCAGGCCCCCATCGGGGGATGCACCCCCATGGGCTCCGGCCAGCCCCCTTACACCATTCAACTCCAGCCCACCGGCATCTACCCCATGACGGTCCCCGATAACTATTGGTACGGACCGAACGCCCTTCCCCCCATCGCCACGGATATCACCATCGAAGGTAACCGCTCCCTTCTCGTCGTGATGAGATCCGCTGCCCCCAGACTCCGCTTCTTCTTCATCGGCGCCGATCCCACACAGCCCGCCACCGAGGGGTTCGTCACTCCCGGCCCCGGCAAACTCACCCTCCGCAATCTTCAGTTGGAAGGCGGCATGCAACGCGGCGGCAATTCGTTCACCGGTGGCGGCGGTGCTGGCATGGGTGGCGCCATCTTTAACCAAGGCCAACTCGTCCTCGACCGCGCCACACTCATCAGAAATTCCGCCACCGGCGGCGACACGGGCATCAGCGGCCTCGGATTGGGCGGAGGAGGCATGGGCCAGGATGCACAAGCCGATGCCGGCGGCGGCTTCGGCGGCCCCATCACATTCCCGAGTAACCGCACCTATGGCCCCAAAGGCATCTATGGCGGTGTCAGCGTCGGAGGTGCCGGCGCTCGCTACAACGCCGGCGGCGGCGCTGGATTCTACCACCTTGCCGCCTCCGCCAAAACCCCTTGCAGCGGAGGCAATGGCTGCAACGCAACACAAACCTCTGGCGGGAATGGTGGTGGAGTCTCCGACGGCACCGCGGGTTGGGGATCCAATGACGCCGCCCCGCACACCTCCATTGCCGGTGTCTCCGGCTCGGGTGGCGGGGGCGGTGCGATTTCCAACAAACGCGCCATCGGTGGCGCTGGCGGCGACTTCGGCAAGGGTGGATTCAGCAGCGTGGCGGGAGGCGGCGGTGGCGGCGTCGGCGGCGGCGGCGGAGCTGGCTGGTACGACCCGGCTGGCACCGAAGCTGGCGGCGGTGGCGGCGGCTTCGGCGCTGGCGGCGGCGCATCCTTCGTCAGCAGCACCTACGGCCAGGGCGGCGCCGGCGGCTTCGGCGGCGGTGGCGGCGGAGATTGGGATAGCGTTACCGTCACCGCTCCCGGCTTCGGTGGCGGCCACGGCGCCTGGTCCGGCGGGGGCGGCGCAGGCATGGGCGGCGCCATCTTCAACCACGGCGGCCGCATCACCGTTCGGAATTCCACCTTCACCGAAAACCGTGCCACCGCTGGCGTCTCCTTCGCCAATGGCTGGAGCGCGGAAGCCTTCGGCGGTGCAATCTTCAACCTTAACGGCGCAGTCTCCATTCACTTCTCCACCTTTGCCCGCAACAGTGTCTCTTCCAGCGCCGATATTGGTACCGATTACACAAACCGCAAAAGCAATCCATGGCCCCATGCCATGGGCGGCGCCGTCTTCAGCATCGGCTATAATCTCGCCAAGTCCGTCTCCGCCAGCCTCACCATTGGCAACAGCCTCCTCACCGACAGCGGTGTGAACATCATCGGCTACCAACCCGGCCAGCGCGCCCGCGATCTAGCCAGTTTCGCACCCCTCGAAATCTGGCCCGGATCCATGGCTTCCAACAAGCCCGGCACATCCTTCGCCAACTACACCAACCGTGGTTCGGCCGCCGTTACTTATTCCGCGCCCAACATCATCCCCAGCGCCGATGTCCGCTTTCCGTCTCTGCTCAGCGGCCCCGAGCCCCTCGCCACCGATCCCCTGCTGGGCCCAGCCAGCAGTCAATACGCCTGGCCCCAGGTCATCGCTCCCGCCACCAACAGCCCGGCAATCAACAGGGCATGGTGTAGCAGCGTGATCCCCACCGACCAGCTCGGCAACCCAAGACCCGCCGGTGGCGCATGCGACATCGGCGCGCTGGAAATCC
>CALFYN010000853.1 GCA_937952345.1 uncultured Acidobacteriota bacterium | reverse complement strand
AGACTGGAGCGCTGTTTTCCTTCGGCAGAAGTTGGGCCCCGTCCTTTTGATCCGTTGATTCTGGCCTGCTCGGCTCGCGTGAGTTTGGGTGTTGTGGGTTCCATCGCTGTATGACCTCCGGTTCGAGTGTGGCATGGAGGCACGCGGATACAGCGATATCCAAGTGGGGCGATTCCCCCTAAATCACTTTATTTATTGGGGATTAAAATATTTTGGCGGCTCGTGACCGCTAGACCGCGACCAGTTCGGGCATGAAGCCGGCGAAATTTCGCGGTTCGCGGAAGCGCTGGAAGCGATAACCGACTCCGAAGATGGTTTCGATGTAGGTGTCGCCGTAGGGGAACAGCTTTTTGCGCAGGCGGCGGATGTGGACATCGAGGGTGCGGGTGCGAATGTCCTTGCCGTAGCCCCAGATGCGCTCGAGGAGGATGTCGCGGGGCACGATTTCACCGGCGTTCTCGACGAGCAGGCCCAGCAACTCATGCTCTTTCTTCGTGAGAATGATTTCGCGAAGATCGATGTAGGCTGACGTGTTGCCGTGATCGAATAGCAGATGCTGGTCCCGGTACGCGTTCACGGTGTTTGGTGCGGAATGGAACATCATAGCTTTCTACCCCCGTTCTCCAAAGTTGATACTACGAGTCATACGAAGAAAGGTCGTAGGCAGAATGTAAAAAAATTGTAAAAGGTGCGAACCGGTGTGTGAACGGGGGAGCCCTTGTTACGATAGACCATGGTTTCCGTACCAGAAGCACACGAATACGCTCCTTATTTCGGCCGCTATATCAGCCAGGTGGAGGGGACCGACCTATTCGCAGCGCTGCGGACAGGCATGGCGAAGACGCAGCAATTGCTGGAGGGGCTAAGCGAGGCGCAAGGCCTGTACCGCTATGCGGAGGGGAAGTGGAGCATTCATGAGGTGATTGGGCACCTGATCGACGCGGAACGGATCTTCGCTTATCGGGCGCTGCGCTACGCGCGGGGGGACGAGGCGGAGTTGCACAGTTTCGATGAGAACGCCTTCGTTGAGAATGCGCGTTTCGATGCGGTGAAACTGGCGGACCTGGCGCGTGAGTTTTCGCTGGTCCGGGAGGCGAATCTGTACTTGTTCCGGCAGTGGAATGAGGAGGAGTGGTCGCGGACGGGGGTGGCGAATGGGAAGCGGATGAGCGTGCGGGCGCTGGGGTGGACGATCGCGGGGCACGAGGTGCACCACCGCAAGATCATTGAGAATCGATATTTATCGGTCCTGTAACTGCCCCCGCGGTGAAATTATACGAGCGGTACTATAACCACCCCTACCAGTCGCTCTCTTGTTGGGACTCTTGCGGAAAGGCGACACTCGATGCAGAGCGGGAGAGTCCGCGGCTTCGGGCCGCAACCACGCTTGGAGTGTCTCGATTTGGAACGCATCGATCTCGACAATTGGAAAGCCCGCGAAGTCGCGCGATTGCTGACTCTTGTTGAGAACGACCGGCGTTACTACCAGGAAATCCTGACGAGCCTGCCGGTTCCGGTGGCGGTGGTTTCGCGCGAACTGCACATGGCGATGGTGAACCGGGCGTTCCGGTGGACGTTCCAACTGAAGCACGAGGACATTGGCGATAAACGCCTGAGCGATATCGTGACTGCTCCGATCGTGCGGGAGCGGGTGCTGCAAGCCTTTGAAGCGAACACGCCGGAGACAGGCGTGCGGTTCACGGTGGTGGCGGCGGACAAATCGAAGAAGAATTGCCGGCTGACGGTGATCCCGTTGTGGGACGCCTACCAGGACCGGCCGCAAGAGGCGGTGGTGGTTATCGAGGAGCCGGAACAGGCTGTTTCGGCGGTGGGGAAGATTCTGGATGCGTTGGGTGCGGCAGCGTGGCAGTGCGATGCGCAAACGGGGGAAGTGAGCTTCGGCAACCGGGCGGCGGGCGCTTTTCTGGGGGAGAGTTCGGCCCAATGGGCAGACCGGGTGCACGCCGCGGACGCATCGCGCGTGGCGTGGGTTTATGAGGCTGCCATTGATTCGGGGGCGGACGCGGTGGTGGAGTACCGCAGTGCGCGGGCGGAGACGCGCTGGCTGACGGACCGGATCCATCCTGTGCTGGAAGCGGGGAAGGTAGTCTCACTGGAAGTCATCACGACGGATGAGACGGAACTGCGCCGGCGGCGCGGGCACGCCATGCAACTGGCGGAGATGGAAGCCACGATGCGGCTGGCGCAGCAGGTGGCGCACGAGTTCAA
>CALFYN010000852.1 GCA_937952345.1 uncultured Acidobacteriota bacterium | reverse complement strand
TCTTGAACAGCCACCGGTACACTTCCTGCCGCACTTGCCGGCTCGAATCCCGCACCAGCGCCCAACTCGCTTCCGGATTCTGCACCAGATACGCCACCAGCCACAGTTCCAGCGGATGCACTCCCGCTACATAGCCGCGATCGTTCCAGTCCATCTTCCCCGGCGCGAACATATCGTATAAAGCTTGCAGCCGCTTCTCCGATACCCGGTCCTTCACCCGCCCCATCATCGCCAGTTCGAAATCCCCAATCGTCGACGCCGACCGTACAGACCGGTACATCACCGCGAACCGGTGCGCCGACAACGCCCGTTCGCTGAACAGAGTATCGATCGCCTCATCCGGAGTCAGCCCCGCATACCGGTCATAGAACGTCCGTAGAAACGCCGTCCCCTCCCGGTCCGCAAACCGCGCCAGGTATTTCTCCCGCGCCGGATTCTTATCGTCCGCCAGCAACCCCGGCGAATACCCCGGCGTGCGCCGCACGTAATACTCCACCAGGTCGCGCATGATCCGGATAAACACCAGGTTCACCGAACGATGGAACGCCTCCCGCACCGTCAGCACTGCCCCGTTGTCCTTCCCGTCGAAGTTCGCAAACGAGTGCAATCCGCCGCCCGTATAAAATGCCTCCGCCGGACTCGCCGAATACGTCCGGTTCATCGCCGCTTCCAGCATCGCCGGCAGGCTCTGATCCCCGCCGTTCAGCAGGTACTCCGCCACCCAACGCGTCAACCGGTCCGGATCCTCATATGGGATCTTCTTCAAATCCTTTCCATCCACCAACTGTTCCCGGATCGCTGCCACCGTCTCCAGATACGTCGCCAGTGTCCGCAGCTTTGCCGTCGAGCCCAGTTCCAGCTTGCTCCCCTCATTCAGATTGAGAGCCTGATTGGCGTTGTCCGTCTGCAAGACCAGCTTGTTGTACTTGTCCCCACGCTCGAACATCGTCAGCGTGTACACCACCTGCTCGCCCTGTCCTTCGCCCAGCAACCGGTGTCCCACCAGTCCTGCCGCCGAAAGGAACCGCGGATCGTTCAGCCGCGCCATGGTCTGCGCCGCCACCCGCCCGGCGCCCTGATGCAGTGTTGTCTCCACCGTCAGGTCCATCCGGTCCAGCTCATACAGGCTGCCAACCCCCAGCACCCCCAGCAGGTTGTACCGCACCGCGTCCGTGTTCTTCCGCTCCAGATCGAACGGCCGCGCTTCCAGTTCCGTCGCCGGCTTCAGGCGCACCTGCGCCGCCAGCGCCTTGTCCCGCAACCGCGTGCTGATGAATCCGTCCGCCGCCAGCACCCGCAGATACGCGTCTGTCCGTTCCCGCAAATGTTCCGGATGATTCCGCAGAAAATAGCTCGGACGGTTGATCGCCAGCAACAGGCTCAGCACCTGCCGGTACGCCGCCGCCCGCCGCATCTCCGTCTCCGCGTCCAGCCCGTTTTCCACCAGCAGCAGCAGCTTGCTCACTTCTTCCGGATCCGCGTCATACCACCGCTTCAGCCCGTCCGCCAGTCCAATCACTTCTCCAGCCGACGCGGTCGCCGCCAGCGGAATCGAGTTCAGATAGTCCCGCACAATCCGCCGCCGTGGCTCCAGCGTCTGCGTCCCTTCCATATAGGCGCGCAACGACGCCGAACTGATCTGCCGGAACTTCTCCACCGCCCCGTCCGTCCGCCCGCCCGGCGAATGCCGCACTTTCTCCAATTGCGTCGCCAGCGTGCTCCCCCCGCTGATCTGGTGCCCCGAATACACCTTCTTTACGCCGAAATCCACCACCGCCTTCGCCAGTCGGTCCCACTCCACGGCCGGATTCCGGCTCGCCGCCCATCCATCCAGGATTTCCCGGTTCTCGATGTACAACAGCGACCGTACCACCAGCGGCGGAATGTCCTGAAATTGCGCAAACGAGCGCTCCGGAAAGATCGACTCGTGCAGCGCCTTCCCATCCCGGTCCAGCACCCGCAATCCCGCCTGCGTCTTCTCTTGATAAATCGGGAACATCCCGAACGATGCAATCTGATTCAGCCGCTCCGACCACCGCGCCTGCGCTTCCACACGGAATCCGTTCTTCCGCATCCGTGTCACCACATCGTTTAGACGCAGATACCCCAGCCGCTCATCATACGGGCCGTTCCCCGTATGGAACACTTGCCCCGCATCGCCCGGTTGTACTTTGTAATCCGCCCCACGCAGAATGTATGTGATCGCCCGCGATTGCAGCCACGATGTCCGCAACTCCACAATCACCACCGCTATCCCCAGCGCCCCGATCATGCTCAGCAGAACGATCTTCTTCCAGTTCCGCCGGCGCGCGCCAACCCCCGCGGCCGTCGAAGCGGAAAAATCATAAGGATCCTCCACCGTCGCGGCCCGCGTCAGCACCACGGGGATCGCATTCCTCAACTTCCCGAGCATTGTTCTTCTTCTTCCCTGAAGCTTCGGTCGCCTTCAGGGGCCTCCGGTGTATTCACGACGAAACCTACCCTTGCAGCAGACACACTTCCACTTGTATTAGATGATTGCGGACGCGGAATCGTTTCAAGGGGAGAATCGGTTTGGATCGGCCGGAACGTTACAGCTTTCGAATCTTCAGCTCTTTGAATTCAGCCCACGTCCCATTGGCATGAGCCTGCAGTTCAACGTGCCCATCCTCCACGTTTTCCAATTGGTCGTACTCTAGCACATTCTCACCGTTGATGCGCACGATGACGCTGCTGCCGGATGCCACCAATTGCAGCAGCCACCATCTTTCATCGGCAATTCGCGGATAAACTGCACGTTTGAAGTGGTACAAAGATCCCGTTGGGAAGTGCGCCCCTTCGACATTGTGCAATTGGATCTCGTAATGCCCCTTCGCCCGCGTCCCTCCGCCCGTGCTCCGGAAGATCACCCCACCGTTATGCCACCGGCTCGTCCGTACATAGGTCTGCAACTCGAAGTCTTTGTACTTCTCCTTTGTCGCGATGTGCCCCAACCCCTCCAGCCGCAGCACTTTCCCCAGCGCCTGAAACACCGGCTTGCCTTCCGATACGAACCACCCATCCAGACTCGCCGGCGAATCGTACAGCGTCGTCCACTGTTGCTTCGACGGCAATTCCTTCACTCGCAGGTTCCGGAACCGGATCGGGTACGACAGCGATTCAAACCCCAAATACCCCTGCCGCAGCCGGTGCCGCAACTCAGGTATCGATTCCACATTCAGATTCTGCACCCGCTCCCCATTCATCCATACCTGCAGTGATGGCCAGTCAAACACGATCCGGAACGTGTTCCACTCGCCCTTGTTATTCACCTTGATCGCCGAAGGAGCCACCAGCGGAAATATCGACCCGCACGAATACGGCGTCGGCTTCTCCTCCTGTTGATGGAACAGCTTCACCTCGAACCCCGTCCACCCCGGCCGCCCATGTTCGGCCGCGTGCAGATAGATCCCCGAATCCATCCATCCCTTCAGGAAAAACTCACCCCGGAAATCGAAGTTCTCATACCGCTTCGCAGACCGCAGCCACGCCGGAAAGTTCGCCCCCGGATGCACCGTAATCGCCCCGTCCGCGACGTAAAACGCCGTCTCCGGACCCTCCACCACCCGCCATCCCGCCAACGACCGCCCGTCGAACAGCGAAGTGAACCCGGACTCCTCCTGCATCGCCAGTCCCGCCGCCGGCAGCGCCCCCAGAAACGTCCGCCGCGTCGTCATCGTGCCGCCGCGAAGCTCTGTTCGATGCGCCCGGCGAGCGCCTCCAACTGTTCCCGCGTGGGAGTGACAATCGTCTTCTCCGCGTCTTCCCACGTCTCGATGATGTAGCTTAGGTGCTGTCCGGCCAGCCGGATGCACCACGAATCCGTCAACTGCCGTCCCGTCTTCTTGCTCACCGCAAGCAAATCGGGATGCATCAAAGCGATGACTTTATCCATCGCCGTCCCATCGCTCGCCACCAGTTCCCATTTCACGTCCACCGAATCCGAATGCCGGATCGTGATCGCATTCTGCAGCCAGCGCAGTTCCGCCGTCCACTTCCGCCCGAAGGGATCGGTCATCTCAAGTTTGCGGGGATTGTCCATTGCTCTCACCGCATATTGTACCGCGCCCCGCCGCCCCACTCGGGATTGTTGACGATTGCCTGAATCTCAGGCAATGTGAAATTGAGCCTCCCTACCTATGGCAACCTCCCAAGCGCGCAAGGTCGGAAAGCGTGGCGCGGTCATTCGTCCCGCTGTCTTCGTAGGGGTTGAGATGTACACCCCCACAGCGCAAGACCGAGTTCCTGCTTTCGAACGCCACCGGGAAATCCGCCTTCCGCGCGGCTCGAGAAGCAGTCAAAGCGCTCGGTCTCGACCCGGACAAGATCCCTCATCAAGGACCCGCCTAAAGGACGCGCTCCCGCCTTCTCCGCCTCGCCGACGCTAACTAAGCTATGCTGACTGCGTGCAGGATCTGCGGCGCATCACAATTGATCCCGACGTCATGGGAGGAAAACCATGCATTCGGGGAATGCGCGTGTCCGTCGGCATGATCGTGGAAGCAGTTGCCGCTGGCCGATCTGTGCCAGAAATGCTTGCTGATTTCCCTTACCTGGAAGAACAGGACATCCGCCAGGCGTTGTCCTACGCCGCCAATCTGGCCCAGGGACGTGACGCGCGCCAGGGTTAAGTAAGAGTCACATCCGCCCCAACATCTTTATCTCCTTTCCTTCCAACGCCACCCCCCTTCCATCGAGGCTCAACCCCCACCCCCGCCTCCTACCCTGGAACCGAAAGGAGATTCCCCACCATGGAATCCAACAACAACAACCGCACCGACGCGCAACAGGAAGCCTCGCGCCGTAACGCCACGTTAAGCACAGGCCCAACCTCCGACTCCGGCAAGCAGCGCTCCAGTCAGAACGCCCGCAAACACGATTTCTTCACCAACGTCGCCCTGCTCCCCGACGAAGACCAGCAAGCCTTCAACGCCCTACTGGCCGACTTCACCGAAGAGCACAACCCCACCACCCCAACCGAGCGCCGTTACGTCCGCGAAATGGCCGACGCCGAGCTCCGTCTCCGCCGTGTGCGCGACTACGCCGTCCGCGCCCAGTGCAGCCAAATCGACATGAACAACCTGACTCATAACCCCATGGCCGATGCCTTCCAGAAGCTCGCCGACAACAGCAACACCCTCCAGCTCTGTCTGCGCTACGAGAAGCACTTCCAGCGCCAGTTCGACTCGGCCCTCAAGATGCTCCTCACCCTCAGGAAGAACGCCGCCAAGCCCCAGCCGCACCCTGCCGAAACCGGCAACTCCGATCTCGCCTTCCGCGTCAAGATCCTCGAACGCTACTTCTTCGGCACACCCACCGATGACGCCATGGAAGACGAGGACGACGACTTCGACGACGACGATCCCACCCCGCAAAACGAACCCAGCATCGGCATCCCAATCGTCAATATCAAGCTCTGAAACAGGGCTGCGCACATCCCCCCATCGCCTGCGGCCGCTCTTTGATAACCCACCCGCGAATGAGGACGCGACACGTGTCTCTACCGCCGCAACGCCGCTCCAATCGCCGCCCGGAAAGCGCCCTCCGCCGACGCCAGATCCACCCAGCAGTAATGATCGTCATACCCCTCGTCCACATTGGCCTTCGTCGGGATATACCCCGGAGCGCACTCCCCATACCCCAGCGTCACCACGAACGCATCCGGCCGTTCCGCCTGCGCCCAAAGCTGATACTGCACGAACGCCTCGGCCGGAACCAGCACCAGGCACGCACTCCCGAAGTCCAGGCACGGCACATCGATCGCGCGCCCCTGCTCCAACCGGTGCCGCCAGCTCAAGCCCAGCGCCGCATCGAAGCGCCGCCGCCGCGGCTCCTTCCCATCGGCCACGATCTTCTGCATATCCGCCACCCGGAACCCCGCCGTATCGCGCGGCGCAAAGCGCAAAGACGCGTTCCGAAACGCAGCCCCATTCACCGGCTTTCGCACCGTCGCCTTCCAGGCTTCCTCCATCCCTCGAACCAGCTTGTCCCGCATCGCCCCGCGCATCCCCGGCGAGCCATCGTTGTACTTCCCGCCAATCGTATCCCCGCTCGCCCCCGAACAATACACCTGGAAAATGTTCGGAACCTGCTTCTGCCGCACACCCCGGGCCAGCCCCGGAAAGTCGCACGTCACATCCCCCTGCCCGTAGTAGCTCATGGGATGGATCGAGAAGCAGCTCAGCGCCGCCACCGCCGTCCCACCGTCCCAGAAGCTCAGCGTCTTCAGATACGGATCCGTCAACCCCTCCGGCAATGCCCGCAGCTTCGCATCGCGAGTCGCACTCGTCCGCCCGAACGACACCTTGCCATCGGCCATCACATACCGCCGGTTCGACACCAGCCCCTCCACCCGAGCCTGCCCCGTCCCCAAATGCGTCACCGTCCGCGCCTGCGCCTTCCGCAGCGCATCCGCCACCCTGCCGATCATCGCGTCTTCGAAAGCCACATCGCACATCGGATCCGGCGACCCGTACCGCGTCAACAGCTCCTGCGCATAGCGGTCCGTATACGGAGCATCGTGCTGATGAATACACGTCAGCATCACCCGCTCCCGCCGCGTGCCCGCCGCCGCCGCAATCCGGTCCCGCCACAGATCGTAGCTGTCGTTCCGGATCTCGCACCAATCGAGCGACAGCACCACCACCGGATCGCCCGCGCCGCGCAGCACCAGCCCCCGAGCCTCCAGCCGGTCCACAACCGACCGCGCAATGCCCGTGAATAGCGGCCCGCCGACAGCCGGTGTAATGTCCGCCGTAAACGTTGCCACCGATAGCCGCCCCGGCGCTAGCATCGCGCCCATCAGAAGATCACGACGTCTCATGCGTTATAGAGTAATACGCCGCAGCCGTAGCGCATTCGTGATCACGCTCACCGAGCTGAACGTCATCGCCGCCGCCGCGATCATCGGGCTCAGCAGAATCCCAAAGAACGGATACAGCGCACCCGCCGCCACCGGCACGCCCAGCAGGTTATAGAAAAACGCGAAGAACAGGTTCTGCCGGATGTTGCCCAGCACCGCGCGGCTCAGATGCCGCGCCCGTACAATGCCTTCCAGATCGCCCTTCACCAGCGTGATCCCCGCCGATTCCAGAGCCACATCCGCGCCCGTCCCCATCGCGATCCCCACCTGCGCCTTCGCCAGTGCCGGAGCATCGTTGATCCCATCCCCAGCCATCGCCACCGTCCTGCCCTGCTTCTGATAGCGCTCCACAATCGAGCCCTTCGCCTCAGGCAGCGTCTCCGCCTCGAACTCCTCAATCCCCAACTGCCCGGCAATCGCCGCCGCCGTGGCCTTCTGATCTCCGGTCACCATCACCACATGCACCCCATCGGCGCGCAGCGCATCCAGCGCCCGCCGGGTCGTCGCCTTCACCTGATCCTCCACCGCCAGCCGTCCCGCCGGCTTCGAATCGACCGCGATCTGCACACCCGCATCATCCGCGCCGGCAACAGAGAACTTCTCCATCAACCCGCGATTGCCCACCATCACCTGCTGCCCATCCACCTGCCCCACCACGCCCAATCCCGGGAACGTCCGCGAGATCCCCGGCTTCGACAACGTGAGCCCCCGCTCCTTCGCCGCGGCCACAATCGAACCGGCCAGCGGATGCTCGCTCGATTGCTCCAGCGACGCCGCCAATCGCAGCACCTCATCCTCAGTGAAACCCGCCAGCGCCTCCACCCGAGTCACCCGAGGCTTCCCTTCCGTCAACGTCCCCGTCTTATCCACCAGCAGCGTATCCACCCGAGCCATCGTCTCCAGCGCCTCCGCATTGCGGATCAGAATCCCCGCCTGCGCGCCGCGCCCCGTACCCACCAGAATGGACATCGGAGTAGCCAGCCCCAGCGCGCACGGACACGCGATGATCAGCACCGCCACCGCATTCACCAGCGCATGCGACAACCGCGGCTCCGGTCCAACCAAAGCCCAAGCGAAGAACGCCACCACGGCCACGGCCACCACCGAAGGAACAAACCACGCCGCCGCCCGATCCGCTAACCGCTGAATCGGAGCACGGCTCCGCTGCGCCTGCGCCACCACCTGCACAATGCGAGCCAGCAGCGTATCCTTGCCCACCCGCTCCGCCTGCATCACGAAGCTCCCTGTGCCGTTCACCGTCCCGCCGGTCACCTTCGCTCCGGAGGTCTTCTCCACGGGCACCGGCTCACCCGTCACCATCGATTCATCCACGCTCGAATGCCCTTCAGTCACCACGCCATCCACCGGCACACGCTCGCCCGGCCGCACCCGCAACAAATCCCCCGGATGCACGTTCTCCACCGGCACATCCATCTCGTGATCGCCCATCACCATCCGAGCCGTCTTCGGAGCAAGCCCCAGCAACGCCCGAATCGCGCTCCCCGTCCGCTCGCGAGCCTTCAACTCCAGCACCTGCCCCAGCAGCACCAGCATGATGATCACCGCCGCCGCTTCGAAGTACACACCCGGCTGACCGCCGTGTTCCCGCATCGACGCCGGAATCGAATCCGGCGAAAGCGCCGCCACCAGGCTGTATCCATACGCCGTCCCCGTCCCAATCGCGATTAGCGTGAACATGTTCGGATGCCGCGCCACAATCGACTGCCACCCCCGCTCAAAGAACGGATACCCGCACCACAGCACCACCGGAGTCGCCAGGGCCAATTGCAGCAACACGCCCGCGCGCCCATGCAGCAACGGCCACTGCATGCTCCCCATCGCAATCACGAACAGCGGCACCGTAAACAACGCCGCCCAGAACAACCTGTGCCGCATGTCCTCGAGTTCGGGATTCTCCCCTTCCTCCAGAGTCATCACCACCGGCTCCAAAGCCATCCCGCACTTCGGACACGTCCCCGGCCCGATCTGCCGCACCTCCGGATCCATCGGGCAGATATACTCCGCCTCCATCTCTTCCGCCGTCGGCGGCTTCGGCGGCGCAAGGTATCGTTCCGGATCGGCCTGAAACTTCGCGACGCATCCCTTCGAACAGAAGTGGTACGTCGTGCCCTTGTACTCATGCGACCCCGCCGCGTTCGGCGGATACACATCCATATGGCACACCGGATCCTTCACCAGCACCGCTCCCTCAGGCACGGGCTTCGGGTTCGACACAATCTGAAAGGGATTCGGACTCATGCTCACTTCCTGTAGATGATGCGCCCGCCGAAAAGTGTCCAATCGATCGTGGTCTTATGAATGGCAATCGGCTCGACCGCAAAGATATCCTGTGACAACCCAATGATATCCGCAACCATCCCCGGCGCAATCTGGCCCATCGATTTCTCCGCAAACGCCGTATAAGCCGCATTGGTCGTATACCCGCGCAGCGCGGTCTCC
>CALFYN010000851.1 GCA_937952345.1 uncultured Acidobacteriota bacterium | reverse complement strand
GGGCGAAATTCCGCTGATGCTGCAGGCGAAGATGTTGCGCGTGCTGGAAGATCAAACCTTCCGGCGGCTGGGCGGATTGAAGGATATCAAGCTCGACGTGCGCGTCATCGCCGCCACCAACCGCAACCTGCGCGAAGCCGTGCGCGAGGGCGCGTTCCGCCAGGATCTGTATTTCCGCCTCAACGTCATTCACGTGCAGATTCCGCCGCTGCGCGACCGCCGCGCCGACATCCTCCCGCTGGCCCGCTTCTTCGTCGAGCACTACAACAACAAGTTCAAGCGCCAGATTGAAGGCATCACGCCCGACGCCGAAAATCTGCTCTTGCAGCACGATTGGCCGGGCAACGTGCGCGAGGTGCGCAACGCCATTGAGCGCGCCATGATCCTGGAAGACTCTTCGCTGATCTCGCCCGCCAGCCTCCCGCTGACGCTCACCGAGCATACCGAAGCGGCGGCCGCCGCGGCGTCCACTTCGGAATTCTTCCCCGACGCCGGCGTTTCCCTGCAGGAAACCGAGAAGCAGCTTCTCATCCGTGCGCTCGAGAAGACCGGCGGCAACCAGACGCAGGCCGCCCGCCTGCTGCGCATCACGCGCGATACCTTGCGCTACAAAATGAAAAAGTTCAACCTTCGATAGTGTCCATGGCTCGTCCCTATCGGTGGCAGAATCGCATCCGGTTTGTCGATACCGACGCCTCGCAACGCATCCACTACACGGCCATGTTCCGGCACTTCGAAGCCGCCGAACAGGAATTTCTGCGCGACATGGGCTGCCCCTACTCGGCGCCCGAATTCCGCGACTATAGTTTCCCGCGCGTCCACGTGGAATGCGATTTTACGGCCGAGATCCGCTACGACGACATCATCGACATCGAACTCACGGTGGAGCGCGTGGGCACCTCTTCATTCACGATTTCGTTTCTGGTCACAGTGGACGCGCGCCCGGTTGCCAAGGGCAAGATCACCGTGGTGTCCATCGACAAGCAGACACAGAAGCCCTGCCGCATTCCGGACCGGCTGGTGGAAGTGCTGCGGGCCCATCTGGCATAGCTCATGATCAATTACGATCCGCACAAATGGCTCGATCATTTCTTCGACATCCGCGGATCGATGCTGCGCGAGATCCTGTGGCGCGTCTCGATCTGTGTGCTGTGGTCGGTGGGAGTGGTGGCCGCCTACAAATATGGCGTGAAACTGGCCATTCCATCCACCATTCATACGCTGGTGGGGCTCGCCCTCGGACTGCTGCTGGTGTTCCGCACCAATGCCTCGTACGACCGGTTCTGGGAGGGGCGCAAGCTGTGGGGCGGCATCGTGAACGAGACGCGGAACCTGGTTCGAGCGGCCGGGCAGTTCCTGCACAACGACCCCGCTCTGCTGCGGCGGCTCGCCTTCTGGACCGCGGCGTTCCCCTATGCCACCATGCATCACCTTCGCGGCAAGCAGGATTTGGGGGAAGCCGCCATCGACCTTCCGCCCGCCGAAGTAACCGCCGCGGTGGAGGCCGAGCATACGCCGATGGCGGTGTCGGTGCGCATGAGCGAGTGCCTCACCGAGGCGCGCCGCCGCGGGTATCTCTCCGAGTACACACAGATGGCCATTGACCAGAACGTGCAGTTGCTGGTGGATTACCTTGGCGGCTGCGAGCGCATCCGCAAGACGCCGCTGCCGTTCGCCTATGTCGTGCACCTGCGCCGCGCCCTGGTGCTCTACTGTTTCACGCTGCCCTTTGCGCTGGTGGAAACCTTCGGCTGGACCACGGTGGTGGACACGCTGCTGGTCAGCTACGTTTTCTTCGGCATTGAAGAGATCGGAGTGGAGATCGAAGGCCCGTTCGGCTACGACGACAACGATCTGCCACTCGAGCAGATATGCGACGCCATCCGCGGCAACGTTCTGGCGCTGGCCGGGGCGCGATTGGACGAGGTGGAGCCGCCCATGCCGGGCGCGCTGTAAGCTCGGATTTTTCCGGCCTGCCGACGCGCCGCCATGCTATGATGGAAGTTCCCCGCAGGTGTGCATCCCCAAGGGCCGGTAGCTCAGTTGGTAGAGCATTTGACTTTTAATCAAAGGGTCGCGGGTTCGAGTCCCGCCCGGCTCACCATTCCACAAGTTGAACCTTGACACCTTGATAATCTCGCAGCGCCTGTTTGCCCCATACGTGATCCAATCCTTCGAGTGGGTCAAGGAGTTGACAGCGCACTGTCTCAAAAGCCAACGACCGGATCACTCGATCGGTTTCTGATGCTGTGGATGATCTTGCTTCTAAGCCGGAGGGAGAGGCAAAGCCATCCGGCTCAGTTCGTGTTGAGAGACTTTGAGTCCGTGCCGATAGAAAGCTCGTCCGTCATGCTTCTCGCTCCGATACTCTCGCCAGGTAGAGCTCCACTCGATCAGTCGTCCAGGTTGCCACGCCACAGCCGAAAAAATCTGTGTCTTCGGTCCAGATCGGACAACCGAGAGCGAGCGCCGCGGCCAAAACCGGCCAATCGTCCTCGTCCCGGCGGTCGGTTCGCTCGCGAGCAATCACTTCGTAGGAGGAATACGTCTCCGCTTCGACCGTCTGTACGAGGTGCCCGACCAGATCAAGCGTAGCCATCGCCGGACCCGCAGGAATCTTCCGCGCCGCCAGGACGGTCGGCAGATGCTCTCGTGCTTCCTGAAACGCAACGTCGGGAGCCATGAACTCGACCTGCCCGGCGTACTTCCGCAGCAAGCCCAGCACTCGCGACCCCAGCACCGCGCGAATCAGAATATTCGCGTCGAGAACCAGCATCGCTAGCCCTTCCGCATCCGCCGCTCGCGCCGGGCCTTCTTGAAGTCGGCCACGAGTTCACCTTCCGTGGTTCCCGCCGCCGCGATCAACTCCTGCATCTTCGCACCGGCCACGCGTAGGGCTTCGAGGTCAGCCTGGCTCGGCTTGGGCTTGGTAGGCACATAGATGCCAATCGTCGACCCGTGCCGAGTGATGGCAACCGGCGTCTTCGATTCCAGGTATTCCGCCAGGTTCTCCCGAAACTCTCGAATTCCGACTTTGGTGGTCTGCATGGCTGCAACCTCGATTGTGTACACAATGATAACACACATGGCGTTGAAGCAAGCGTCGATTTTCCCTGCGCAACGCGCGGCGGCGGTGGAAGGCCGCGGTTTGCGCGAAACCGTCGTGCGCCGCCTGCTCCATCCCGACCACGCCAGCAAGACCCAGAAGCTAGCCGCCGCGTTGGCCGTGCTCGGCAAACGCATGACGATGCGTCTCGATGACGCCGCCTGAGTTACTCAGTCCCACCTACCCCTTTTTCACCGGAACCCCGCGCACGACGGGAATCAATCCCCCTCCCCGCCCCTGCTCGGCCGGCAACGGCTGATTGGCCAGCTCCAGATTCAGCCGCGTCACAAACTCCTCAATCTGCGCCTGCATCGCCGCCATCTTATCCCGCATGTTGAGAATAATCTCCACGCCCGCCAAATTCACGCCCAATTCCCGCGTCAACTGCAGAATCACTTCCAGCCGCTCCAAATCTTCGTCCGTGTACAGCCGCGTATTCCCATCCGAGCGCGACGGCGTCAGCAGCCCTTCGCGCTCATACAGCCGGAGCGTCTGCGGATGAATGCCGTACTGCTCGCTCACCGAGCTGATCATGTACACGCCCTTGGAACGCTTCTTCGCCATCGCCTACGCCTCTTTCCAGATCTCGGCCCGCGGGTCTTCCGGATGCAGCGCCGCCAACTGCCGGAAAATCTCGCGCGTATTCTCGTCCTGCGTCTTCGGCACAGCGATCTGCACGTCCACAATCTGATCGCCCCGCGTATTGGTGCGGGCGTTGTAGACGCCCTTCTCGCGCAGCCGGAACTTCTGGCCCGTCTGCGTGCCCGGCGGGATCTTCAACAACGCGCGCCCGTCAATGGTCGGTACTTCGATCTTCCCGCCCAGGTAGGCTTCGCTGATGGAAATCGGCACTTGAATCAGAATATCGTCTCCGTCGCGGTGAAAGAAACGGTGATCCTCGACACGAATCGTGATGTACAGATCGCCCGCCGGAGCACCCATCGTGCCCGCGCTTCCCTTGCCCGCCACGCGCAGCCGCGACCCGTTCCGCGCGCCCTGCGGAATGCGCACCTCCACCGATTCCGGTTGCGCCGTGCGCCCTTCGCCCATGCACACCGGACAGGCGTTCACCGCCTTTCCCGATCCCTGGCAGCGGTTGCAGGTGAGGCTGAACTTCATCGCCCCGGCCATCTGCGTCACGCTGCCCGAGCCGCCGCATTCGGGGCAAATCACCGTCGCCCCACCCGCGCTGCCCGACCCATGACAGGCGCCGCAAGTCTCCTGGCGGTTGATGGTCAACCGTACCTGCGTCCCCTTGATCGACTGCCAGAAGTCGATATTGAGGGCATACTCCAGATCCTGCCCGCGCTCGGCATGCTTCGCCTTCTGCTTGCCACGATTGAAAAACTGGCTGAAGAGATTGCCGAATCCGCCGTCTTCGCCCGGCTGCGGACCCATGCCCCCGCGCGGACCCGCTCCGCCCGCGGCCTGGCCAAAGATGTCCCCGAAATCGAACCCGCCAAATCCGAAGCCGCCCGGTTGCCCTTGCGCGCCCGGGGGCGGAAATCCCTGCTCGGAATAAAATCCGAATTTATCGTACATCTGACGCTTTTTATCGTCGCTGAGAATATCGTAGGCTTCCTGGACGTTCTTGAACTTGTCCTCGGATGCTTTATCGCCGGGATTCAAATCCGGGTGATATTTACGGGCCAACCGGCGGTAG
>CALFYN010000850.1 GCA_937952345.1 uncultured Acidobacteriota bacterium | reverse complement strand
CGAGCAAGGCGTCGCGCGTGAGGCGCTGCTCGCGCACATCGGCAAGGTTGTTCATTTCGTACGGATCGTTGGACAGATTGTACAAGTGGGTCACTTCTCCGTGGCGGTCAATCACCAGTTTGTCGTGGCCGCGCACGACCATGCGCCACTCCCCTTCCCCCGCCATTTTTCCTTCGGCGAAGATGGATTCGGGGCGGCTGCCGTCGCCCTTACTGAGCAAGGTGGAATGGTCCACACCCTGCACACTCGCGGGAATTTCGGCGCCGCAAAGGCCCAGCAGAGTGGGCATGTAGTCGACGTTGGAGAGGAGCGTGCTGTTGCGCTCGCCGGCAGTGAAAGCGCGCGGGTAGCGAATCAGCAAGGGAATGCGCGCCGATTCCTCATAGGGCTCGTTCTTGAAGTCGAGACCTTGTGAGCCGAGCATGTCGCCGTGATCGGCGGTGAAGACAACGATGGTGTCGCGGGTCAACTGTTCTTCATCGAGCGTGCGCAGCAGGCGGCCGATCTGGCGGTCCAGCGCGCTGCACAGGCCGTAGTATCCGGCAAGGCCTTTGCGCGCCTGTTCGGCGTGTGAGGCGGGGACGTTTTCGCGCAAGGCGAACTGGCGCGGATCATAGAGGCCTCGCGTTTCGGGCGGAGGATTGCGCGGCGTGTGCGGAGGCCCCCACGACAAAAACAAATAGAACGGATTTTGTTTGTTGCGGCGAATGAAGCCGATGGCGAGATCGGTCTGGTAATCCGGCTCGAAGCCCTTGGTTTCGATGGGCTGTGGATCGTCTCGGAAGTAGACGGAATCGTAGTAGCGATGGCCGCGATTGAAGCCGGCCCAGTAGTCGAAGCCGCGGCGCCGCCATCCCGGAGGAACAAAGCCGGGACGCTCTTCGCCATCCAAATGCCACTTGCCGATGTAGCCGGTGGCGTATCCGGCGGCTTTCAATTGCGCCGCGATGGATGGCTCCTCGCGAGGCAACAACAGATCGTTCTTCGGCATGCGGCAGGCATGCGGAAAGCGGCCCGTGATCATCGATGCGCGGGACGGCGTGCAGACGGGATAGCTGGCGTAGACGCGATCGAAGTGCACGCCTTCCTTGGCCAGTCGCGCCAGGTTCGGCGCCTGCAACTCGGAGTCGCCGGCGGATGGCAAGGCCTGCGCGCGCCATTGATCGGCGAGGATAAACACCACGTTGGGCTTGCGCGGCTGGGCTGTCAACAACGGCGCCGAGGCCGCTACCGTAACGAAATGGCGGCGATTCATAAGAGGCTATAATCTAGCTAAGCACCTTCATTATAAGGAGATCTCGTGGGCAGCTCATCCCGTCCGTTCCCGCCGCGCCCCACTGCGCCTCAGGGTCCGGTCCGTACCGCGGACCGTTATTTCGAACTCAAGTCGGAAATCCACAAAAAGCTCATTGGCGTTCTCAATCTGGAGAAGGTGTCGTCGCTGCCCAAGGACCGCGTGCGCGCGGAAATCGGCCGTGTTGTGGAGCGCCTGCTGGAAGACGAGCGCGTTCCGATGACCACATCGGAAATGAACAAGATGGTGGAAGAGGTGCTGGATGAGGTGCTGGGGCTTGGTCCGCTGGAGCCGCTGCTCAAAGAACCCTCCATCTCGGATATTCTCGTCAACGGCTATAACAAGGTCTACATCGAACGGGGCGGAAAGTTGTCGTTGAGTCCCGTGCGCTTCAAGGACAACGCACACCTTCTGCACATTATTGAAAAGATCGTGTCGCAAGTGGGCCGGCGCGTGGATGAAGCGCAACCCATTGTCGACGCGCGCCTGCTCGACGGATCGCGCGTGAACGCAATCATTTCGCCGCTCTCGCTGGATGGGCCCGCGCTCTCCATTCGCCGCTTCGGCCGGCACGTCATCACCTCCGATGAAATGACCGCGAACAAAACCATCACGCCGATGATGCTGCGCTTTCTGGCCGCGGCAGTTTCTTCCAAGGCGACGATTCTGATCTCGGGCGGAACCGGTTCCGGTAAAACGACCACATTAAACGCGCTGTCGCGCTTCATTCCCGAAGACGAGCGCATCATCACCATCGAAGACACGGCCGAATTGCAGTTGCAGCAGCGCCACGTCGTGAAGTTCGAAACGCGTCCGCCGAATGTGAATCGCGAGGGCGGCGTGAATCAGCGGCAATTGCTGCGCACCGCGTTGCGTATGCGTCCGGACCGCATCATCGTGGGTGAGTGCCGCGGCGCCGAAGCGCTGGACATGTTGCAGGCGATGAACACCGGTGTGGAAGGGTCGATGACCACCATCCACGCCAACACGCCGCGCGACGCCTTCTCTCGATTGGAAGCTATGATCCTGATGGCCGACCTCGAGATCCCCAACCGCGTGATCGTGCAGCAACTCGCCAGCGCCATCAAGATCGTGCTGCAAGTGAGTCGCCTGCAAGACGGGTCGCGTAAGATCACGTCCATTTCCGAGGTGATCGGTGTGGAGGAGGATCGCGTCGGCACGCGCGATATCTTCATCTTCGACCGCACCGGTGTCAGCGATTCGGGCAAGGTGCAGGGCAAGTTCCGGTGGACGGGATACACGCCGAAGATCATGGAACGCATCCGCGTGATGGGCCTATCAGTGCCTCCGGGTATTTTCGATGAAGTGGTGGAAGTGAACCTGTAATGCGGCGCATCACTCGCAGGCAAGCGGCGTTGGGCGCGCTCGCCGCTCCCTCTCTGGCGGCGCAGGATGCCGCCAAGCCTTATACCGGCGCGCTCGATGGCTTCGAGTCGAAAGTCCGCGCGGAGTCCTTCGATCCGGTGGCATGGACGCTCGATCGCTACAAACTCGCACCGTTGAAGCTGACGTTCCGCGATGGCTCGCGAAGCCAGACGGAAACGTGGCAGAAGAAACTGCGTCCGCGGATCGCCGAATTGCTGGGCGGATTCCCGAAAGAGCGTGGCGTGCTCGAGTGGCGCATTTTGGAGACGCGCGATTTTCCAACCTACAAACGGGAGAAATTTGTTTTGGAGACGCGCCCGGGGGTGGGACTGCTCGGTTATCTGCTCACACCGAAGGGCCGCCGCGAGCCTCATCCGGTTGTGATTTGCCATCCTGGCCATGGGCGCGGCGTGGATGATATCGTCGGCATCGATGACAAGGGCCGCGACCGCACGGACAAGTCCGGTTATCAGCACGACTTCGCGATTCAAGTGGCTGAGAAGGGAATGGCCGCGGTGGCGATTGAGCCGATGGCGTTCGGCTGCCGCCGCGATGCGCGCACGAAGAAAGGCGGCTTGGGGCGTTCGGCCTGCCAACCCACCGCCGGTGCGGCGCTGTTGCTCGGCGAGACGATGATCGGGTGGCGTGTCTACGATGTGATGCGCACCATCGACTGGATTGAGACGCGCAGGGATCTGGACGCGAAACGCATCGGATTAACGGGCATTTCCGGCGGAGGCACGATTACTGTATTCTCCGCCGCTCTGGATACGCGCATTCAGGCGGCGTTCGCAAGCGGCTACCTGTGCACGTTCCGCGATTCCATTTACTCGCTGTCGCATTGCATCGACAATTACGTACCCGGCATCCTGCATTGGGCCGAGATGTACGATGTCGCGGGCTTGATTGCGCCGCGGCCGTTCTTCGCCGAATCGGGATTGCGTGACAACATTTTCCCGATTCACGCGTTCCGGGAGAGCTTCGCGAAAGTGAAGCGGGTCTACGCATCGCTTGGCGCCGAAGACAACATCGGCCAGGAAGAGTTCGACGATGAACACGCCTGGCATGGCGTGAAGGGAATTCCGTTTCTGGCCCGCCATCTGGGAGCCTGATGGTGGAATCCTCGCCGGCCATCCAAGTCACCGATCTGCGCAAGGAATACGGATCGAAGGCCGCCGTGGATGGTCTTTCGCTGACGGTTCCGCGCGGGTGCTTCTACGGTTTTCTCGGTCCCAACGGCGCGGGCAAAACCACAACCATCAAGATGCTGATGGGGCTGGCCGCTCCCACGTCAGGAGCCATCTCCATCCTTGGCCACACGCTGCCGGAAGGCGAACTCGATGTGAAGGCCCGCATCGGCCTGGTGCCGGATGAAACGCTGCTCTTCGAGATGCTCACCGGCACGGAGTTTCTGGAGTTCGTTGGCCGCATGTACCGCCTGCCGCGCGAAGTGGCCCGCGAACGAGCCGGCGAACTGATGGAACTGTTCGCGCTCGACAGCGCTTCGAAAAAGCTCATCGGTGAGTATTCGAAAGGAATGCGCAAGCGCGTGGCCATGGCCGCCAGCATGATTCACAAGCCGGACCTCTTCCTCATGGACGAGCCCTTTGAGGGCGTGGATGCGGTGGGCGCGCGCATGATGAAGGATCTGCTGCTCGAACAGGTGCGCCGCGGCGCCACGGTCTTTCTCACGTCGCATGTTCTGGAAGTAGTGGAGCGGCTCTGCGAACGCGTGGCGATCATTCATCAGGGACGCCTGGTAGTGGAAGGAACGATGGAGGAACTGCGCTCCGGCTCCGAAACATTAGAGGACATTTTTGTTCGTGTGGTCGGAGCCGAGCGGCTCACCGAATCGCTGGACTGGCTATGAATCAGGCCCTCGCCATCTTGTGGGCGCAATTCCGGGCGCTGCGCAACGTGTATCCGCGTAGCGGCAAGGTGGGCATCGCACTCAGCATGCTGCTCACAGTGGTCTGGTACGCGCTGTGGGTGGTGGCGGCGGTGGCCGTGGCGCTGGTGATTGAGGAAACCAAGGATATCCGTACGCTGGAGCGCTTCCTCACACCGGGACTGCTGCTGGCGATGCTCTACTGGCAGGTGATTCCCATCTTCATGGTGACGGCGGGCGCTTCGCTCGAAATGCGGCGGTTGCGCGTCTATCCGATTCCTCACGGGCAATTGTTTCAACTGGAAGTGATGCTGCGGCTGAGCACGGCCGTGGAGATGCTGGTTCTGTTGCTGGGGGCGGAGGTGGGGATTTTACTGAACCCCGCACTGCCCGCGCGCTATGCGCTGGCGTTGCTGCCGTTTGTTGTGGCGAACGTCTATCTCTCCGCCGGAATCCGCGATTTGCTGACGCGCTGGCTGGCCTGGAAACGGTTCCGCGAGGCAATGGTGATTTTCATCGTGCTGGTGGCCGGCTTGCCGCAGATTGTCTTGCGCGCCGGCATCGCGGAAGAATACCGGAAATACTTCAGCGTCGGGCAATATCCCATCTGGCCGTGGACCGCCACGGCGCGGTTGTTCGTGGGGGATTGGGCCATTTCGAATTGGGCGGTAATGTTCGCCTGGATGGCCGGCGCATACCTGTTCGGCCGCTGGCAGTTCGAGCGCGGCTTGCGATTCGACGAAGAAGCCGCCAGAGCCCACGGCAATGAAGCATCGGCCAGCAGTGGTTTGTACCAACGGCTGTTTACGCTGCCGTCGCGCTTGCTGCCCGATCCGCTCGGTTCACTCGTGGAAAAGGAACTGCGGACCCTGGCCCGGTCGCCACGTTTCCGCGTTGTGTTCCTCATGGGCTTTTCCTTCGGACTGCTGATCTGGTTGCCGATGGCATTCGGCCGGCGCGGCGGCGGCGTAGTCTCCGATTATTTCCTTCCCTTCACCACCGCGTATGCGGTGATGCTGCTGAGTGAGGTCACCATCTGGAATCTGCTGGGCTTTGACCGAAGCGCTTCGCAATTGTACTGGCTGGCCCCGGTGCGCCCGGCGACGGTGCTGGTGGCGAAAAATGTGGTGACGGCCATCGCCGTGTCGCTGGAATTCTGCATTATTTCGCTGATTTGTACGCTATTCCGGCTTCCCATGCGGCCGCTGATGGTGCTGCAAGCCTACATGGTGTGCATGGTATTAGTGCTGGTTCTGATGTCGATCGGGAACATCAGTTCCCTGCTCTACCCGCGTCCGGTGGACCCCAACGAGAGTTGGAAACGCTCCTCGGCATCGCGCTTTCAAGCGATGCTGTTGCTGGTGTATCCGGTGATCGCCGCGCCGCTGGTGTTCGCCTTCTATGCGGAGACGAAGTGGGAATCGCCGTGGGCGTTTTTCGGTGTAATGGGATTTCTGGCCGTGGTGGCGTCCGCGGGATATCTGTATTCCCTGGAATGGGGCGAGAAGCTGGCGGGCGAACGAAAAGAGAAAATCCTATCATCATTGGCGCAAGGCGGATCCCCGGTGGCCTCCTAAACGCATTTCCTGAACATTTTTCATTTTGGATGAACGAATCGGCGCCCGAATCTCGCATATGAGAACAGAAGGTGGCAATTCGCAACCCTTGGGCTCCAAGCCGGCTCGGTTCTTCCCTCAACAAAACTGTGTCCGGCACGATGGTCTGAGAAAAGGAGCGCACGAATCCGGATCTTGCTTCGTACGCTCCCCGGGTTGCACTTCCCTAAAACAGGAACTTCAACGCTAGCTGTGTCTGCCGCGGGCCATTCGCCGTGCTGGTGACACGCCCGAAGTTCACGTTCCCCACCGTCGTGTTCGGATCGCCGAAGATCGGATGGTTCAGCGCGTTGAACCATTCAGCGCGGAACTGCACAGACACGCGCTCCTTGATGCGGAAATTCTTGAACACGGACAGATCCAGACTCTCGATCCTGTCGCTGCGAATCGAGGGATGAATGCGTCCCACGTTGCCGAAAGTGTACTGCGCCGGAATGGTGAACGCGGTCGTATCGAACCACTGCGCCAGAGTCGGATTGTCGAGCTTTGCGTCCTTGCCCGTGGAATCGGGGCGCTGTCCGCCGCCGAAGGAATTGCTGGTGTTGGCGGGCACGTTGAATTGCTGCGTGATGCCGCTGTTCAACGATCCGATACCGTTGATCTGCCACTGCCCGAGCATGCCATTCAGCAGGTTGTTCCAATTGGAACCAACCGTCTTTCCTTTGCCGAACGGCAGTTCGTAGGTGAAGCTGGCCACCAGGCGGTGCCTCTGATCATAGGGAGAAAGTGAACGCTCGCAAGCGCGGCAATTCGTGTCTCGCGGTCCAGCCGAGGCCCACGCATTATCGCCGCCGTCGGAGATGAGCTTCGAAAACGTGTAGGCAACGATAGCGGAACTCTGATTCGAAAAGCGTCTTTCGAACCGTGCCTGCAGCGCATGGAAGTTCGAATTCCCCCACGACGCGCCGGCGAAGCTCACGCCGGGATATTGGGGATAGGGACGCATCAACTGGCCACGCTGGACACGAGGCTGCGACAACGCGCCCACCGGCACGGAGCCGAAAAACGGATTGTCCACCAGGTCCAAAACTCCGGGCCGCACCAGATCAGTGGCCAGTTGATTCATCTGCCAGCTGATCGGAAGCTTCGTGCCCTTGTTGCCCGCATATCCGATTTCCATGGCGATGGTCTTGCCCACTTCCTGCGAAATAGTGAAGTTCCATTGCTGGTTGTACGGCGTGGTCATCATCGACGGAATCGGCGAGCCGACGCCCAATCCATTGGCCGACAGCAATCCGCCGCGAGCCCCTTCGGGAAGCAGCACGCCATCCGGGAACGGGTTCGACAGATAGCGATAGGGCGTGACACCATCGAGCGTCGACAGCCACGGCGTGTTTGCCGAGAACGGCGCGGTGCCGTAGTGGTTCGCGCCATAGGGAGCCATCGTATAGAAGATCCCGTAACCCGTGCGAATCACCGTGCTGGGACGAAGCTGATAAGCGAGGCCGATACGCGGCGCGATCTTGTTCCACTCCGGCGTCTTCAGGCTTCGGCGGCCCAGGCCCGCCGTGGGGAACGTCCAGCCGCCACGAAGATTGAAGCCTGGAACCTTCTCGTTGAGCGGGCTCGATACGAACGGATCGAACACGCCGAAGCGGTCATAGCGTTCCGTGACGCCGGTCTCGAAGTCCCAACGTACTCCGAGGTTCAGCGTCAGCTTGCGTGATACACGCCAATCGTCCTGCAGGTAAATGCCGAACGACTTGCTTTCGAGCGCGGGACGAATGCCGTTGACCACGTTGCCGCCCGCGCCTGTACCCAGCAGGAACGACGCGTAGCCCACTCCGCCAACGGTGCTTACCACACGCGGATCCGGGCCCGCCGTCATGCCGCGGTTGAAGTTGAAGATCAACTGCCACGGCGCCTGCATATGGTTAATGAGGTTGGAGCGGAACTCGGTGCCGGCTTTCAGATTGTGGCTCGACAGCACTTTTGAATACGTGCCGACGAAGGTGTGCGACATGTTGGCGGAGCGGAAATTCCAGTGATGTTGCAACCCCGGAGGCGTCACATCCTCGATGCCGAATTGCGGAAACACAAGCAGATCGGCCCCCTGTTCGACGTTGGGCGACATGCCCAGGCTCGATGGGCGGAAGCCCTGATGCCACGATCCGCGATTGAGAATGGAGCGCGCAAATCCCATGCGCAGGTTCAGCAGCGACGTCGGGCTCAGCGTGTTGCTGTAGTCGAACGCCGCGTTTTGCTGCCGCTCCGCATTCGAGAAACAGCCGCCATCGGGGCACCCGGGACCGGGCCACCATTCGGGCTGCGAACTGGCCACATCGAATATGGTGTACCGCACGAACATGCGCTGCTTACTGGTCAACTGGTGATCGAACTTCAAGGTGGAACGGTTCACGTCGCTCTTTGAAGTGCTTTGCAGGATGTAATTCTGCAGGCCGGTGAACGGCAATCCCGGAGCGTTCGGCTTCACGGTGTAGAACTTCTGCGCCGCTACGGCAACGGGATCCATGCGATTGGTGGGAATGCGATTGCCGGGGAACGCGGTGCGCGTAAACTCGCCAGGTCGCGCCGGGTTCGGCGATGTCGTGGCCGGATCATAGATCACTCGCAGCGCACCTTGCGCGTTGCGTGTGTTCGAGAAATCGCCCGATTGCTGCGCATCCGTGGGCAAAGTGAACTGGCCTAGCGAGGCCGAACGCTGCCGCCGCCCTTCGTAGGTGAAAAAGAAAAAAGATTTGTTGCGGCCATCGTAGACCTTGGGGATGTACAGCGGACCTCCCGCGCTAGCCCCGAATTCATTGCGCTTGAAGCTGCCCAGCTTGCGGCCGGCGGCGTTGGAAAACCAACTGTTCGCGTCCATCTTGCTGTTACGCAGAAACTCGAAAAGGCTCCCATGCAACTCGTTGGTGCCCGATTTCGTGGCGATCGTCAGGATGCCTCCGCCACTGCGCCCGTATTCCGCCGTGTAGGAATTGGTCTGGATGCGGAACTCTTCCACGCCCTCCACCGAAGGCACTGCGGTGTTGGCGTTCATGTTGTTCGTATTCGCGTTGACCGTCACGGGAACGCCGTCCATCATGATGGCGTTGCTCGAATCGCGGCCCCCGTTGACGGTGAACCGGCCGATGGATTCGAAGCCTTCGCCGATGCCGCCCGTGCCGCTTGCCGGACGCCATCCGAATACGCCGGGCGTGAGGGCCGCGAGCGCGAAAACGTTGCGCCCGTTCAGCGGAAGATCGATGATGCGTTTGTTCTCCACAACACCGCTCAAGGTCGCGGTGGAGGTTTCAATCAATTGCGCGCTGCCGGCGATGGTCACCGATTCGCTCACGGAACCCACTTCGAGCGTGATGTTGACGGCCGCTTTTTGCTGCGTCGCGATGGGAAGCGGTTCCAGAAGGAAGCCGCGAAAACCCTGCTTTTCCGCACTCACGCGATAGCGTCCCGGCGGCACCGGCGACACCACGTAGAATCCCGTGTCGGTGGATGTACCGGTGAAAGAAACGGAGCGCTCCAGATCCGTCACCGTCACGACAACGCCGGGCACGGCGGCGCCGGACGAATCCACCACCAGCCCGGACACCTGTCCCGCAACCGTTTGCGAATACGATGCGGCGGGCAGGAAAAGCGCCAGCAATAGCGCAAACCTTGAGCTATTCATACAAAAACACCTCTTAATCTGATTCGCCCAGAACCCCTCGGGATGGCGATTAGGGGGATTATATACCTAAATCAGAACGGTGTGGCAAGCGGGCTAGCGCGGATATGGAGAATGAAATCCCTTCACCGAATGCCAGATGGCGCGATTCAGCACGTCCTCCGGCGCGGCGTCGGGCTCGTCGAAATCCATCGCCGCGGAGGCGATGGCGAGTTCGCGCTCAACTCCCCGCAGCGCCCGCAGTGGAGGATTCATCTCATCCAACGGAATGCGGTTGGGCAGGGCTTTGTAAGGCGCGTTGTTGGCGGTGGAGGCAAAAACGGAGAACATCGGCTCGGCGGCGAGATCGAACTGATTGCTGGGCGGCAGGCCGAGGATCTGCTCGATGGTGCGATACATATTGATCGTCGTGTAGAACGTGCGATCCACGATTTTGCGCTGTGTATACGGGCTGATCACCAGAGCCACGGTGCGGTGTCCATCCACATGATCGAGTCCGTTCTGCGCGTCGTCTTCCACGACGAAGATCGCCGAACGGCTCCAGTAGCGACTGTTGGAGATCGCCTCCACCAGGCGCCCGAGCGCGAGATCGTTGTCCGCCACCATGGCACGCGGCGTGGGAAATCCCGGCGCCGTCCCGTCGGTGTGATCGGTGGGCAGAAGCAGAATCGTCAGCCGCGGTAAATCGCCGTTCTTTTCGTACTGGCGAAAATCTTCCAGGAACCGGTCGACACGCACCTGATCGGGAATGGTCATACTGAATCCGGGATAATGCGGCGAATACACATCGCGCAGACCCAGAATTGGCGTATGCGCGGCAATTTGAATCCGATTGGTTTTGTTCTTCCAGTCCGTGTATACATCGGTCCACGTGGCATTGCGCGGGGTAAGAGTAACCTGCCCGCGTTCACCATACGAGCGCACGCTGACACCATGCGCCTTGGCGTTATCCCACAGAAAATCGCTGGGCGCATAGAGCATGGGATTGGTGTC
>CALFYN010000849.1 GCA_937952345.1 uncultured Acidobacteriota bacterium | reverse complement strand
GCAGCCATAATCAGGAATGCAAGCAATGCAAAATAAGTCGCGCGAATAGCGGCAAGTGGTTTCAAGACACTCTCCTCCCTGAAACATTCTGACAGATCTTTGTTGGGTGTGGGGTAAGCCTGCACCAATGGTATATGGGGACGCGGGCAGATTTGGAGCGGACGTGTCCTAAATGGACCGCTCGGGTGTACACCGTAGGGGGAGAGCACGTGAAGTACCAATATCGGTGAAGTAATAGAACCAACATGTTAGAGGATATGGCTGAGATTGGAGTGAGTCTTTCTGTCCCATCGTGTAGACGCTGTTCCGGTAAGTATTACTTGTCCTTTGAGGTTCTGACCCTAAAGTGGTTCCCCTAGCGGGCCGATAAATAAGCGTTCCGGAGCGCATTGTGTCGTTTTCCATACCAAAGAACAGTCTCCTGCGAGAGGTTGACTCCGACCTTGCACGCCGGGTCCGGCTCGGGGGCTTTGTCTTTATCGGGTTTTTGATCGCCGTGCTGCTGACAACAGAGAAGGCGACACGCGAACCGGTGCTGTTCTGGAGTCTGGCCGTGCTCACCCTGTTCACGACAGCCGTACGGTGGCTGTTGTGCGAGATGCTGCGTCCGGCGGCGGGGCAATCCCTTCCGAACTGGCGGTATTATCTGGCGGCAACGGTGTTGGCGAACGCCTTGGGCTGGGGGGTGTATACGGCGCATACGCTGGTCCAGCGGGGGATGGAAGACTGGGAATCGCAACTGATGATCATCCTGGTGGCCGGCACCACTCCCGTGGCGATGACTGCGTTCACGCCCGTTCCCTGGCTGGTGCGCAGTTTCTCATTGGTTTTCCATGTGCCACCTGTGATGGCTTGCGCAGTCATCGGTGGGACGCGGGCCTGGACCCTGGTATTCGTCTTCTGCATGTATCTGGCCTACCTGCTGTTCTATGCTTCCCGGGCGCATGCCGATTACCTGGAGGAACTGGCGCGGAACCGCGCGTTGGAGGAAGCCAGACGCGCCGCCGAAGAAGCGAGCCGCGCCAAGACGGATTTCCTGGCTAACATCAGCCACGAACTGCGCACGCCGATGAATGGCATCATCGGGATGACGCACCTGGCCATGGGCACACCGCTCAATGCGGAGCAACGCGAATATCTGGAGACGGTGTACTCTTCCAGCCATTCGCTGTTGCGGCTGCTGAATGAACTGCTGGACTTCTCCAAGATCGAGGCGGGTAAGGTGGAACTGGAATGCATCGGGTTTTCCGCCCGCGCCGTGATCGACGAGGCATTGCGCAACTTCCATGGGGTTTGCGGGTCAAAGGGGCTGGTTCTGGAATCCGCTTGCGCGGCGGAAGTGCCGGAGCGCGTTTATGGGGATCCGGGCCGGTTGCGGCAGATTGTGATGAACCTGGTGGGCAACTCGGTGAAGTTCACCACCCGCGGGGGGATTCGGGTCGGATTGCGGCCGGTGCGGCAGGATGCGAAGTCGGTGCGGCTGCAGTTGCAGGTGCGCGATTCGGGTCCGGGAATTCCGGAGGAGAAACGGCGGCAGATCTTCGAGCCGTTTGAACAGACAGACCGTTCCACGACGCGGCGCTTCGGAGGCACCGGACTCGGCCTGTCGATCTGCCAGAGGCTGGCCGGGCTGATGAAGGGGCGCGTTTGGGTGGAGAGCGCGGTGGGCGAGGGCAGCACGTTTTACTGCGAATTCGAGTGTGCCCGAACGGGTCTGGAAACGATCACCGCCGCGCCGGAACTGGGGATTGCGCCGGTCTCGCGTCCGCGGCGGATTCTGGTGGCCGAGGACAACACGATCAACCAGCGGCTGATTCTGCGGCTGCTCGAAAAGCGCGGGCATGAGGTGCGGCTGGCAGCGAATGGAAGAGAAGCTTGCGAGCTGTTCGCCAGCGAGGAATTCGACGTGGTGCTGATGGACGTGCAGATGCCGGAACTCGATGGCTTAGAGGCGACAGCCAGAATACGCGCGGGGCAACTGGCGGCCCGCCGGCAGGTGCCGATCATCGCGCTGACGGCACATGCCTCGGAGTCCTCGCGGAAGGAATTTCTGGAGGCGGGCATGGACGACTTCCTGCCGAAGCCGATCGACCCGGTTCGCCTCTACCAGCTCATTGATCACGTGAAGTGAGGTGCGGCAGGTCGGTGATTCGTTGTACAACAATATCCAAACCCTTTGCGTACAGATATCCAGGAGCTGATTGACCGGGAGTTGGCGCAGCGCTCGCACGCCAGCGGCTTCATCCACATGGCGGTGTTTTTCGTCATGGCGGCCACGACGACCATACCGGAAGTATGGCTGAGCCCTTTCGTATGGGCCACGCTGGTGGGACTGACGTTCGCCACGGCACGATTCATCCTGGGCAGGCAATTTGAAACCTGGTATCCGAAGCAACCGCAGTGGTGGCGGATGGCCTACCATGGCGCAGTGCTGCTGATGGCGGCGGATCTGGGTGTGTTCATTGGCGCGGCGCTTCTGCGATTTGGCGGATTCAGTTGGGAGACGCAGATGCTGGTGACGTTTTGCGCGGGGTCCGGCCCGATCTCGGCGGCCGCGTTCACTCCCGCGATCCGCCTGCTGTGGCCCGCGCTGGCGCTGCTATACCTGCCGCTGGCCGCGGCGTCCTTCTGGTCAGGGGAACCGGCTGGTTTCCTGGCAGGGATTGTCGCCCTCTTTTATCTGGCGTTTCTGCTCTATTTCTCCCGGCACTTAAACCGGCAGTGGATGGAGTCGATGGAACGGGAGGCCGCCCTCGAGGAAGCGCGCATTGCGGCCGAACGGGCCAATCAGGCGAAGTCGGAGTTCCTCACCAATATCAGCCATGAGTTGCGTACGCCGATGAACGGCATCATCGGAATGACGCATCTGGCGATTTCGACGGCGACGAATCCCGAGCAGATGGAGTATCTGGAGGCCGTCAGTTCTTCGAGCCATCATCTGCTGCGCCTGCTGAACGACCTGCTGGATTTCTCGAAGACCGAATCGGGAAAACTGGAGTTGGAGAAGCACACCTTCCCGGTGCGGGAAACGGTGGAGGAAACCCTGCGGCCGTTCCGCATGCTGGCTCGCGAGAAGGGGCTATCGCTGACGCTGGAAGTGGTGGGGGCGATTCCGGACAATGTCCGCGGGGATTCCGTACGTCTGCGGCAGATCATTATGAACCTGATCGGCAACGCGGTGAAGTTTACCGTGCAGGGCGGTGTGAAGGTTCGGTTGCATTGTCCGGAGACCACAGCGGACCGCGTGCGGCTGGACATCGACGTAGCCGACACCGGGCCCGGCATTGCGCCGGAGAAGCAGCGGGCGATCTTCGAGCCATTCGTGCAAAGCGATCCGTCCATGACGAGGCGTTTCGGGGGCACTGGGCTGGGGCTGGCGATCTCCGCCAACCTGGCAAGCCTGATGGACGGCGGCATAACCTTGGAAAGCGTTCCCGGTGTGGGGAGCACGTTCCGGTGTTCGCTGTGGTTTGACAGGGGCCGCGACACGCTGGCGGGCTTCGAACGTATCTTCCCGATCGGGAAGCCGGCTGTGCGCTCGAAGGAGGTTCTGGTGGTGGAAGACAACGCGCTCAACCAGCGGCTGGTGCAGCGGTTGCTGGAGCGGCGCGGGCATGTTGTCACATTGGCGAAAACCGGCGCGGAGGCTCTGGCACTGCTCGAGAAGCAGGCGTTCGACGCCGTGCTGATGGATGTGCAGATGCCGGAGATGGATGGGTTGGAGGTGACGAGGCACATCCGCAATTCGGCGGTGGCTTCGATCCGGCAGATTCGCATCATCGCGTTTACGGCGCATGCGGGCGGTGGTTCCCGGCAGACCTTCCTGGATGCGGGGATGGACGATTTTCTCCCCAAGCCTTTGGATCCGGCTCAGCTTTTCCGGGCCATCGAGGATGGTTCAGGCCAGTAAGGGCTGGATGGTGGCGTCGAGCGCCGCGTCGTCCCAGCGTGGGATGGCGATGCCGCGATGCAGCGTCCAGTGTTCGGTGTGGTGCAGCCAGTCGCCGGGCTTCAGCTTCGTCAGGGGGCCGAGGGTTTCGATCTCCAGAACATTCGCGTTGGTGAATGTTTCGTAGGAACAACCCATGTCGGGATAGGCTTGGGTTGGATCGGCTGTGTATTGTTTGAGGAATAGCGTGTCCTTGTAGAGGTACGCGCCCCAGGTTCTTTCGTTGAACAAGCCGAGCTTCTGCGGACTCTTCTGTTTCGGATCCTGTTTGAGGATGAGGTACTTCTGTGTGAAGCGCCAGCGCTTGTCGGAGAGATCGGAGAAGGCCCACATCACCAGCGGATTCGTGGGTTGCAGGACTTCCGGATGCGTGCCGCGCGGCGGGAAGCCGGTGATGCCCACTCCGCCGGGGCGCATCATCGCCAGCACCCATGGAGCAAGCAGTTGCGCTTTGCGTCCGGCGTTGTGCAGCGAGTGGGTCACTTCGACCTTGCTGCCTTTCCGCGCTAGCTTCAGGCTGATACGCTTCTGGAGGCCGGAGGCAGGCTCGACGGGGGAAGTGACGGTGAGCACGCCACCCACTTTGTGGACTTCGCAGGGGGCATTGTCGACGGCATAGGTGCGGGGCGAATCATCCTCCGGGGCCACCCACAGGCGGCTGCCGCCGCGCAGTTTCCAGGTGGGCTCGTTGGCGCCGCCGAGTTCCGATTCGATCTCGAGGAACAGGTTTTCGCCGCCCACGTAGGCATAGCGCATGACGCGGGGGCCGACGTCGGCGGTCATGATCAGTTCCACATCACCGTTGGTGAGACGGTAGCAGTTCGGCCAGCCCTTCCAGGCGATCTTTTCAATCATGTTGGTTCAAGCCTTTCTGGCGAGGATAGCGTCGATGGGTGCGCCGGTGATGCGGCCTTCGACCGTGGCGAAACCCGCTTCCCGGAGCAGCGCTTCGTATTCGGCTAGCGTGCGCTCCTTGCCCTCGGTGCAACAGAGCATGTTCAGCGATTGCATCAGTGCCGTGGTGGGGCCTTGCTTGTCGGCATCGAGGAGACGCTCAATGACCAGCAGTCCGCCGCCTTGCGGCAGGGCCTCATACACCTTGCGGAGCAGGGTACGGATCTTGGGTTCGCTCCAGTCGTGAAGGATGCGGCCAAGCGCGTAGAGATCGGCTGGCGGAAGCGGGTCGGTGAAGAAGTCGCCGGGGATGAGCTCCACTCGCGGGTCGGCGAAGGATCGGGCGGTTTCGATGACCGGGGGCAGATCGAAGACGGCGGCTTGCAGGTTGGGGTAGCGTTCGAGGGCTGCGTTGGGCAGGTGGCCGGTGGCTCCACCGAGATCGACCAGCTTGCGGAAGCCGTTCAGGTTGAACGCACGGACTACCTTGGGTGATCCGAGCAGTCCGAAGCCGTGCATGCCGAGCAGGAACTCGTACTTCGATTCGGGGGTGCGGAAGAAGTGGGAGAAGAGGGCGCCGTCGAGATCGAAGGTCTGCTTCCAGCGGTGGGTGCCTTCCTTGACGGCGTGTTCGAGATTGCCCCAGAGATAGTACAGTACCCGATCGGAATAGAGGATATAGCCGGTCATGGTGGTGGGGCTGTTGCGGCGCAGGTAGGCGTGAGCAGGCTCGGTGTTGGTGTACTGATCGCCGTCGTGGGTGAGAAGCCCGAGGCTGACGCACCCATCGAGCAGGCGTTCGAGGGCATCCGGGTCGGCTTGGGTTCGTTTTGTCAACTCACCCAGGGAGGCCGGAGTGTAGTCGAACAGGCCGAGGCTGACGGCCGTGAACATGCACTTGGAACGGCGGAAAGCGTCGATCAAATCGAGTACGAGGGAGGGGTCTGTCATGGCTTGCGGAAGTGGTCGTAACCCATTGGAAGGATTGAGAATTCGTCGAGGGTAATGGCGCCCGGTGAGCCCTTGCGGATGGCGCCGATGCGGGTGATGGGGACGCCGGAGATTTGTCCGGGTAATTCAACACTTTTCATCACTGTAAAGAGAAGTTCGTAGTCTTCACCACCGTGTAGAAACTGGTCCATGGAAGCCCCTGGGAAGGCGGGAAGATCGCCGTCGAGGTCAGCCGAGACTTTCGACTCGAGGCAGAGGCGATGGAGGTCGATGGACAGCCCGTCACTGAGGTCCATGCAGGCGGTGGCGTGGAACTTCTCGCGGAGGATGGCGCCGATCTTGAGTCTGGGCTCGGGGCGGAGGTGCCGCTTCCAGGCGGCGCCCTTGCGGGTGGCGAGGCCGAGGGCGGACCCGCCGAGCATGCCGGTGACGTAAATGTGATCGCCCGGTTTGGCTCCGGATCGGCGGAGAGCTGTGCCGGTGGGGGTGGACCCGCAGACGATGATGTCGCAGTTGATCTTGTCCGAGTGGGCCAAGTCTCCCCCGGCGAGGGGCGCTTGGGTTCGTTTTGCCAAATCGAGCAGCCCTTTGTAGAAGCTGTCGAGCCAGCGGTCCGTGGTGTCGGCGGGAACCGCGAGCGAGAGCAGGCAGAACTTCGGCGTGCCGCCCATGGCCGCGATGTCGCTGAGGCCTCGGGCGAGGGCTTTGTGGCCGATGTCGGCTGGGGAGTGCGTCTCACGGAGGAAGTGCACACCCTCGATGAGCATGTCGGTGGTGAAGAGGAGTTCTTCGCCGGGCTTGGGCTGATAGATGGCGCAATCGTCGCCGATGCCGAGCGTCATGCCCCGGGCGCGGCCGGCGGAGCGGCGGATGCGGGCGATGCGCTCCAGTTCGGTCATGCCTCGCCTGTGTCTTCTTCGGCGGCGAGGACGAGTCCGCTGGGGAGCTCTTCGCCGAAGATGCGGCCGAGGTCGCGGCCACCTTCGCCGTCGAGGATGGCGAGGATGGCGGGTTGATCGCCGATGGCCTTGCGGGCGAGATTGCGGGTGACTTCGCTCAAGTCGCGGGTGGCGTCTCCGGTCTTGGCGGCCATGGCGGCGAGGGCATCGGCGGTGGTCTGTTTCTGCGTCTTCGCGACGGCTTCCACCCAACGCGTGACTGTGGAAGCGGGCACCACCTGGTTAATGGGTCCGTGGAAGAGCGTGCGCGCGCCGAGGCGCGAGAGGCACCACAGTTCGCTTTCGCCGTAGTCGTTGGCTTTGATGCGTTTGACGAGCGCTTCGCCGAGTTCGGTTTTGGTGCCGACGGGCAACAGTTCGAGGCTCGATGCGGTGCGCCAGAGTTCGCGGAGAAGGCTCGAGTTGATGCGCGGCGGTTTCTTCTGTCCGCGCGGCAGCAGGTACTGCGAGATGCGGGCGTAGAGGTCGGCCTGCTGGTTGCGATTCAGGCCACCGGCGACGCGGCCCCAGAAGATCTGCCACTCCTGTTCGTTCTGGACCTGATTGGAGAACAGGAGGCCGCTTGCGTAGACGCGGCGGGCTTGCTCGATGCGCAGGTCGTCGCCGGGGAAGCCGAAGCCGGGGCGGAGGCAGAAGCCGGTGAGATTGAGCCAGCGCAGTTCACAGGCGGCGCTGCGCTTGCGTCCCTCAGCGTGTTCGAGCAGTTTGTCGGCGAGCTTGCGGATGGCGCTGACGGGCCAGGAATTGCGGCCCAGGGAGATGGCCTGTTCGAGACGCGAGGGCAGCTCTTCGGGCGCCAGAGATCCCTTGCCGAAGGTGTTGGTGATGAGCTCTTCCGCTTTGGCGATGGCCTCGTCCGTGACCACGGCGGCGGGCTTCTGCGTGCCTTTCTGCGCGCTCTTGCGCAGTTCGAATTGCAGACGCCAGCGCTGCTCGCTGATCTTCGATTCGGCCCAGATTTCGAGGGTGCCGACTTCGGTGAGGCGTGCGCCGAGCTTGACGGGGATGAGGCGCTCTTCGATCTTTTTGCCGAAGCGGATGACGGCATTGAGCGGGGCGTGCTGATGCATCGCATCCACTTCTTCGGGAGTGAACTCGACGATCTCGCCGAGCTTGTCTTCGGTGCGGGTGAGAGAACTGTAGAGGCGGAAGGAGACGGGCCGATTGGCGACGAGTTGCAAGCCTTCGATGTCGAGATCGAGCGTGCTGCCTTCTTCCGTGCCGCGCGGGGCGAGACATACGGTGCGGACTTTGTTGTCGGCGCCTCCGCCGATGCCGATGAAGTAGGCGCGCGGCAGACCGCCGCGAACGAGGACTCCGCTGCCGCTCTTGCGGACGTAGCTATAGTAAGCCGCGCCAACCGCGACGGCGAGATCGAGATCCTGGTTTTCGAATACCGCAGGGCGCTTGCCGTACCACTTCTCGACCACCTCGGTGACGCGGTTGCGGCAGACTTCGGGGATGAAGAA
>CALFYN010000848.1 GCA_937952345.1 uncultured Acidobacteriota bacterium | reverse complement strand
CGACAACACATCCCAGCCGCCCATCTTCCAAACCGCAACCGGCGGCCCCATCGGCGCCGGAACCACAGACTGAAACACGGCCACGCCGATCACCGATGCCGCCACCCAGACCGTGCAGGCGAGTGCACCCCATTTCGTGCTCCGTTTCCAGAACAAAGCGGCGAAGAGCAGGGGCGACAGGGCGGCAAATCCCGAAAAGGCATACTGCACGGCCAGGTCAAAAATGCTCGCCGGCGATTGCAGGGCCACGATATAGGCAAATACAGTCAATATCACTACGAACAGCCGTCCTGTATTCACCTGCACAGCCTCCCCGAAACGCTCCTTGCCTCCATAGAAGGCGAACACATCCTCGGTGAACATAGTGGATAGCGCGAGAATCTGCGAATCGCTCGCCATCACAGCGGCCATGATGCCTGCCCCCAGCAAGCCGGCCAGCCATAGGGGCGCGTATTTTTCCAGCAGCAGCAGCACCACATCGTCGGCCGTGGACCGGGCGCGCAGTTGCGCGCGCTCACCGGCGGAAAGCTGCGCTCCATCGCGGGCCAGTTCCTGGCGCGCTTCGATCTTGTCCTGGATTTTCTCCACTTCCGTCACCCGGTTTGCGGCAACGCCCAGAAATACGCAAGGCATCCAGATGGCCAAAATGCACAGCGGGTAAAATATCACCGTCTTTTTGAATTGGTTCATGTGCCTTGCGGTCAGGCAAAAAATGGCGATGTGCGGAAAGGCGATGGAGGATAGGGGGATAAACGTGTAGCTGAGAAAAAACAGCGGCGGAATGCGCTCCCGTGTCAGCAGGTATGCCGACATCGGAGACTCGCGCAATTCGTTCATGGCTGCTTCGAAGCCTCCCATGCGGGATCCGATCAGACCCAGCGCCACTGCCCCAAAGCACAGAAACAAAACGGTTTGGAACGTATTCACCCAGGCCGTGCCGCGCATGCCGCCGAAGAACACATAGCTCATCACCGTAATCGCCACCACAGCGCCACCCAGCCAATAGGGAACCACGCCGCCGCTGATTGCCTTCAGCGTCGCACCGCCACCCATCACGCCGATAATAATGTAGGGAACCAGCAGGGCCGCTTGCACGGCGAAGATGACGGTCCCAATGTGGCCACATTCCCAGCGGTCGCGAAACATTTGCACCGGCGTCATGAAGCCGAATTTCTTCCCCAACGCCCAAATCCGCGTGCCAATGACGAATAGAGTCAGCGGAATGACTAATGCCGAGGACGAGGCCATCAATCCATAGGTGACGATGCCATTGTGAAAGGCATGCCCGCTCGACCCCAGGATCGTAAACGCGGTCATATTCGTGCCGAACAGGGAAAGCAGGAAAACGTAGGGCCCCAGAGACCGGCTTGCCAAAAAGTAGTCCTCCGCGCCGCTGGGGTGCGGGCGGCGGAAAGCGAATATCCCTATATAGAGGACAATGCCCAGATAGGCAAAAACGAAGATGGCCGGGATCATTCGGCGGCGCGTCCGTGGGACGATTCCCCTGCCGCTTCAGCATCGGCCTCCAACTCCGATGGCCATGCCAGCCGCACCAGCACCCACATGAGAACGGCAATACCCAGGGTGTAAAGGGCGTGGTAGGTCAGACCCGGCGGCAGAAACCCGAAGGTGAGCGGGGTGGCCGCCTTCCAATTCCAGAAATCCTGATGCAGCGCCCAGTACAACAGCACCAGAATCACAAGGGAAGCTCTCTTCATTAGATGTTAGTGTAGAACAGGAGTGGGGCCTGGCAGGTAAGAAGAGGAAAGTTTGAGGAGCGGGCAGCGGGAACCCGCTCCCTGAAGTGTCTGCCGCGCTTAGGAGCCTGCGGCTTTGTCTTTGCCTTTTCCGGCGGGTTTGTCGAGATTACGCATTTCCGAGAGCCAGGCTGGCGGCCGGCCCCGGCGCTTTCCCCTTCCCCGAGCGAGCCGCTCGAGGCTGAGAATCGCTTCTTCAATCTGCTCGCGCTCCGCGCGCAGATCCTGCAGCATTTTGTTGACGTCCATAACAAAACAACCCCAAGTCAGGTGATCTGCCGGATCCGTTCTGAAAACAGAACAGAACCTACAATCTGTATAGACTGTATTGACAGTTTAGACCCATTGCGCGGGCGATATCAAGGTTTTTTGTTCTGAAAACAGAACAGAGATCGTTTTTGAGGGGCGATCCGGCCGAACAGGGCCCTGCCGGGCCCGTAACTCGTCAGTATCGATTCGATTATACTAAAACTCTTCCCGGACGAAAGTCCTATTCGAGTAAACTTTCAGGCCCGGCGCGGGAAACAGCCCCGCTTAGCGTGCCAGCTTTCTCTTCCAATGGAAGTAAAACGGCAAACCGGCCACAATAATCCCAATCCCCATCAGCGATTCCCGTGGGGAACTGCGTAGTGTGGAGGCCAGTAATGCCACCGCAACCAGCACAAACAGAACGGGAATGAAAGGATATCCCAACGTACGGTATGGCCGCGGTAAATCCGGGCGCTTCCGCCGCAGCACGATCACCGATGCGGTCGCCATTCCGTATAGAATCCACGTCGAGAAGATCACATAGGTGAACAGTTGCTCATAGCGGCCGCTCAGCACCAGCAGCGCCGACCATCCGCACATCGCCAGAATCGCGTTGGAAGGGGTACACCAGCGGGGATGCACTACCGATATAGGCTGAAAAAACATGCCATCGCGCGCCATCGCGTAGGGCACCCGCGATCCGGTGAGGATGCTGCCATTCAAGGCCGCGAAAATGGAGAGCATCGCCGCCAAACTCACCGCCCCTGCTCCGGAATCCCCCATGATCCGGCGCATCATTTCCGCCGCCACGCGATCCGTTGTCCCCACATCCTGTGCGCTGAGCACAAAGAAATACGCCGCATTGGCAAGCAAATAGATCACCACCACGGCGAGCGTGCCCAGAATGAGGGCGCGCGGCAGGTTCCGCTCGGGGTTCTTGATTTCGCTCGAAACCATGGCCACGTTGTTCCAGCCATCGTAGGCCCATAGCGCCGCCACCAGAGCCGCGAAGAAGCCGGCAATCCCACCGGCCGCGGGGGTGGAGGAAGTCAGATTGGCACTACTCGCCACGGGTGTCGTCAGTCCGATGGCGATGATTGCCCCGATCAGCGCCACTTTGACGATCGTCAACCCCACCTGCACGCCACCGCCAAAGCGAACCCCGAAGTAATTCACCAACGCCAGCAACACAATCACGGCCATGGCCAGCAATTGCCCATAGCGTACTTCAAGCGGTCCGCCATTCGGTCCGATTGGGATCGGAATGTAGAACAGCACCCCTTCCAAGCGCGGAAAGAAGTTCGCCAAATAGTAGAAGAATGCCGTCGCCAGCGTGGCAATGGATCCGCTTTTTCCGATCCACATCTGCGTCCATCCGTAAATGAACGCCCAGAGCGGACCGTAGGCCTCGCGCAGGTAGGCATATTCCCCGCCCGCCTCCGGGAGCGCCGCTGATAGCTCAGCATAGGTAAGGGCGCCCGCCAGGGACAGCAAGCCGCCGAAAATCCATACCGCAAAGACCAGTTCCGGGGAACCCACTGCGTTCACCATCGTCTTTGGAACCAGGAAGATGCCGCTGCCGATGACCGTGCCGACAACAATCGCTGCCGCGGCCCACAGGCCCAACTCTCGTTTTAATCCCACCGTTTCCATGCGCACGCCATCAGCCATGAGTCGTCTCCAGCGTATTGGATTTCTCCGAAATCAAGTAGCTCATCAGCACCCCGGTCAAAAAAGTGACTGAAGTCCCGATGAGTACGTACCAGGTGAATGCAATGGGGGTTCCGAATTTGACGTAGAGCATCGTCAACAAGCCGGCCGTCATGCCCACCATCGCCGCCTTCTCCCCGACGCGCTTGGTGAGTAGACCCAATAGGAATACTCCCAGCAGCCCGCCATAGACGATCGAGGCAATCCCCAATCCCGCTTCCAGCACGCTGCCCCATTGCCGCGCCAGAAATCCGATGGCCACCAGGACCACGCCCCAGCCGATGGTGGCGAACCGAGCCATGGCGAGAAAATGGGACTCGACCCCATTCGGGCGTAAGATTTTGTAAAAGTCCATAATTGTTGTAGATGCAAGGGAATTCAGCGCGGCGCTCAGGTTGGACATCGCCGCCGCCAGAATCGCGGCCATGATCAGCCCGGAAATCCCCACCGGTAATTGCTCCCAAATGAAGCGCGGATAAATCTGATCGGTGACCGCGGGCCGGGCAATGCCGTTATCCGTGTAGTAGACGAAAAGCATCAGTCCAATCACCAGAAACAACGTGAATTGCGTGAGGATGACCAGCCAACTGGAAAACAGCGCCGCGCGGCTTTCGCCTTCGGTTTTGGCGGCCAGCAGGCGCTGCACCATCAATTGCTCGGTGCCGTGGCTGGCGGTGGTGAGAAAAGCGCCGCCCAGGATGCCTGCCCAGAAACTATAGGTGCGGGTGAAGAAGGCCGCGGTGGGTTCGAATCGAAAATCGAATACCTGGAGTTTGCCCGCTGCCGAAGTGACATCCATGACGTGATTCCAGCCGCCTGGGATGGCTTGCAGGATGACCACAAAGCTGACGATGGCCCCGAGGATGTAGAGGAACATCTGGATGACATCGGTCCAGATGACGGCGGTCATACCGCCTTCGAAGGTGTAAAAAAGTGTCAAGCAGACAATAACGACAATCGATAACATATCTCCGGTACCCAGGATGATGGACACCACGATCGATATCGCGAACACCCTAACGCCTTCGGCCAGCGCCCGCAGGATCAGGAAACTGCCCGCCGTGAGCTTGCGGATGTTTGGGCCAAAACGCCGGCGCATCAGTTCATAGGCCGTATACATCTCCCCGCGAAAGTAGTGCGGGAGAAACAGCGTGGAGATGATGATCCTGGCAACCAAGTAGCCCATCACGACCTGGAGGAACCCGAGGTTGCCGTTAAAGGCGAGCGCCGGAGTTCCGATGATGGTGAGGGTGCTGGTTTCGGCCGAGACGATGGAAAACCCGATGGCCCACCACGGTGCATTGCGTCCGCCGAGAAAGTAATCCTTCAGACTCTTCTGCGTTTCCTTGAAGCGCGCGCCGAACCATGTGATGCCGATGAGATAGACGACAATAATGCCTAAGTCGAGATAGCGCATAGACCTAGGGGATTCTAGCACACCCGCCCCGCGATCCCTTACCCGATGCCCCCCGCCTGTGAGTGGGCAATGTCATTGGTATGCCGTATGGATAGGCGTAGGACCAACCATCTATGATGGATACAGATGAGTGGATTTCCACCGGATCTGCGAACACGCAGCATAGCCGCGCTGCGCGACAACACGGTCGATGTTTTGATCCTCGGCGGCGGGATCAATGGAGCTGGAATCGCCAGAGACTTGGGATTGCGGCGGCAGTCCAACAACGATCTACAGGTCGCCTTGATCGACAAAGGGCATTTTGCCGCGGGGACATCCGGCCGGAACAGCCAGTTGATCCACGGCGGGCTACGCTATCTGAAATACCTGAAGATGGGCCTGGTGAAGGAATCCTTGCGCGAGCGAGCTGTGTTGCGCCATATCGCCCCGCACCTGGTGGAACCGCTCGCGTTCCTGATGCCCATTTACGGCCGGCTGGACAAGTTGAAGTACACCATGGGGCTGAGCATGTACGATCAACTGGCCGGTGATCACAACATCTCGAAGCATCGCGAGGTGAGCAAGGGCGAGATTGTGCAGTTGGAGCCGACCATCGCCACCAAGGGACTGGTGGGTGGCGCCATTTTCTATGATTGCCAGGTGCATTCCGCGCGCTTCGTGCTGGAAAACCTGTTTGACGCGGCTGATAACGGTGTCATGCTGGCCAACTATGTGCAAGGCACACCGCTAGAGCGCCTGCCCGATGGCGAATGGCGGGTTCAGTTGAAAGATCTCCTCAGCAACGAGGAGTTCGAGGTGAAGGCGAAGAAAATCGTCGATGCCACGGGGCCGTGGAGCCAGCCTGGCGATTCCCCGCCGCGGTTGGTGCGCGGATCGCATGTCATCCTCAACCGCCTGACGGCGGAAGAGCATGCGATTTCTTACTTTGACGACAACGGCCGGATCGTATTCTTCATCCCCTGGGGCAGCCAGAAACAGTTGACCCTGCTCGGGACCACCGAAGTGGATCACCAGGGGAGTGCCGACGAGGCTCGCATCAGCAAGGAAGAAGTGGACTATCTGCTGTCGATCGCGGCCAAGCTCTATCCCGATGCCGGACCGCTCAAACCCTTCGCGGCGTTCAGTTCGCTACGCCCGCTGGTGGCGGATGGCACTTCTTCGGCCACTGAGGCGACGCGCGAGCATAAGATCTGGAATACCAAGGACAACATTCTCCGGATCCAGGGCGGCAAGTACACCATTTACCGGCTGATGAGTGAAGAAGCGGGGGATCTGCTGATGAAAGAGCTTTCGCCATTCATGGCGACGCCTTCGCGGTCGGCCAGCGAACCGCTGTGCGGCAATACGGAGAAAGCGCTGGAGAAACTCCGGTATGACGCGGTTTCGCTGGGTGCGCAATACCGGCTTTCACCTGGCGACGTGGAGTCGGTCATCCGCGAATACGGCCTGCACACGCCTGATGTACTGGCACTGACGCCGGAAGAGGATTTCGGCGCTATCCGGCGCACCGAATTTGCCCGCCTCGCCTTCGCCGTACGCCACGAAATGGCGGCCAAGCTCTCCGACATGCTGCTGGTTTCCACTTATATCGGCTATGAGAAGGAATGGGACATGGCGCAACTGGAATCGTACGCCTACCTGGTGGGATCGTGGATGGGATGGGATGGCGCGCGCCAACATGCCGAAGCGCAGGCGGTACTGGACCGCATCGCGCTTCCCGGAGACGGTGACTAGATGCGCGGGCGGCTGCGGCGCTTCGGTTGGCTGTTGAAGCGCTCCTTCGTGGCCTCCTATGAAGACGGCTGTTTCGCGGTCGCCAAGGGAGCCGCGTATTCGGCGCTGCTTTCCTTCATTCCGGTGCTCACCGCAGTCGCCGCGATACTAGTGCAATTTAACGCGGAGCGGGTTTCGCGCATTCTCTCTGAATTTCTTTTCGTCGTTGTGCCGCCGGGCACCGAGGATCTGGTGCAGTACGGCTTTGAGAAGCGCGGCGAGCGGCCGATCTACCTGCTGATCACGGCGACGCTGGTTTCGCTGTGGGCGGCAAGCGGCGTGATGACCACGCTGATGGACGGATTTCTGGCGGTCTATCGCATTCCCAACGGGAGGCCATTTCTGCGCCAGCGCATGGTGGCAATCGGGCTGGTGCTGATTGGGGCAGCGCCCGTGCTGCTGGGTTCGGCGTTACTGCTACTGGGCGGATGGATCGAGCAATGGGTGCTGACGGCTCTGGGCTTTCTTCCCGTTGGCGAGCAGGTGCGCGGATGGGTACTGGTGGTGGGAACCTTCGTGCGCTACACCATCGCCCTCAGTTCCATCGCCATGGCTACCGCGGGCCTGTATTACTACGGGCCCAACCGCCGCCAAAGCTGGAGCGCGGTCTGGCCGGGCGCCTTGCTGGCCACGAATCTCTGGCTGATCTCCACGATCTGCTTTGCCTGGTATGTGCGTAACATCGCCAATTACAACGTCATGTACGGCAGCATCGGAGCGGTGATCGCGATGCTGGTGTGGATGTATGTGCTGGCCGTGATTGCCATGGTGGGATGTGAATACAATGCCGAGCGAGAACGGATGATCAGCGGACTTTGAAAAAGAGCGACTGCCGCAGATGGGTGGTCGAGGCATAGCGGCAGTCGCGTCTGCCTCTTCTGGAGTAGGGAAATGAAGGGACCTCCAGATGGCATACTGCTTCGCCGGTTCCAATGGTTTTGGCGCCCGGCTTCACTCACCACATCGGCGGGGCAAATTATACGGATTAGGAAATAGAGGCAAATCGGAGGATTTACCCTAGCCGGCCGCGCCGGGCAGGCCTGAGAGTCAGCGCCCAGATTCACTTATCCCTGAGGGATACTCTTCCGACGGCACGTGCTCCTGCCGGAGGGCGGCTTCCATCCGGCGGACGATCTCCGGATGCATGGAGCTCACGTCGTGGCGCTCGGCGGCGTCCCGGCCGAGGTGGTATAGCTCGGCTCGCGGAGGGTTCGACTGCCGCACCAGCTTCCAATCGCCCTCGCGCAGCGCCTGCCGGAAGTTGCCGCGCCCCGGGCTTTCCCAGTACAGGTGCGGCTTGCGTGTCC
>CALFYN010000847.1 GCA_937952345.1 uncultured Acidobacteriota bacterium | reverse complement strand
TTGCTCATCCGTCGTGTTCGTGATCGCGCGCCGCAGCAGACCCTGCGAGTTCGCTGCCCCGGCACGCGTCCGGTTCATCACAAAGTTGTCGTTCATCATGTTCAGCGCCTGCAGAGTCGATCCCTCCGCACGCCGCTCTTCCGTATCCCGGTTTCCGCGGTAGAACGTATCCAGCCACTGCCCCGGACCCACGTTCACCACATCCGGCAGTTGCATCGCCCAATTCACCGGACCAAGCCCGTTCACGTTGTACGTCACCGGAATATTGGTCGACTGCACCACCGCGTCATGAATCTCCTCCGCCCACATACGCCGCGGAATATGCCGTGCGTACAAGTCTTCGTACGAAGCTTTCCATTCCCCCGCGTAGCGGCTCGAAAGCTGATAGGCATCGCTCGTCACAATCGTCCGCATCAACGCCTTCAGGTCATACTTCCCATCGATGAAATGCTGCGCCAGCGCATTCAACAACCGCGGCTGATTCGGCTGCAGCGTCCACGGCTCCTCCGGCGGATTGTCCGGATCGAGCCGCGCCGGATCGAATTGATTCACCGGCTCCACAAACGCCTTCGTCATGAACTGCTTCCAGACATAATTCACGGCCGCCCGCGCAAACTGGAAATCGCTCGTCACTTCCCGCGCCAGCGCCACGCGGTAATTCTCCCCCTGCGCGGGAGCCTTCCCGTTGAACGGATACTCCGGCGTCACCGTGCGCACCGTGCCCACGGTCGTCCGCGCCGGACGGTTCCCCGTCGTCGTGTTCAGATTGTAATTCCCCACCCGGTAGCGCCCGTTGTCGTCCACCGTCCAGTAATACGGCGTCGCCGCCGTTCCCACACGCGTGCGCCGCAATTCCGTCCGCGCAAAGAATGCCGACATCTGATAACCCTGATACCGCGTGGCGCTCTTGCCCCACAGCGACAGCGTATCCAGGTGCCGCCGCCCGTCATGGCACATCACGCAGTTCATATGGCCCACGCCGAGAAACGTCTCAGCCGTGTTCACCGCCATCTGGTCCCACAAATCCTGCACCGGACCACCCGTCACAAACCCGCCGACCACCCAGTTCAGATTCCCCTGTTCGTAGCTATTGTCCCCCTGGGCCGTCAGCAACTCACCGGCAATCTTGTCGTACGGCTTGTTCTGCTCCATCGACTCGCGAATCCAACGGTGAAACGCATTCCGTCCATCCGCGTAGCGCACAACCTGAGTGGTTCGCACCGTGTTCTTCAGCAGGTCGCCGAAAAACATCGTCCATTTGTCCACCCACTCCGGCGACGCCAGCAGTTCATCCACCAGCTTCGTCCGCTTGTTCGCACTCGTATCGGCCACGAATGCCTGCACGCGCTCCGCCTTGGGAATGCGACCCGTCAGGTCCACCGTCACCCGCCGGATGAACTCGAAATCGTTCGTCCGGTTCGCCGGCGTGACGTTGTTCTGCCGCCAAAGCTCGAACAGGTGCTTATCGATCACATTATCCGATTCCGCCGGCCGCCCTCCGCTATCTTTCGATGCCAGCGCCGGCAACCGCGATGCCACATCCATGGCAATGCGGCTGAATTCGAATTCCTTCCTCTTGGCTGCCTCCAGTCCGTTCTTCGAATAGAAGCTCTGCTTCGGTCCGAAGAGCGCGCAGGTGGCGTGTTCCACAGTGAGCTCCTCCGAGGGCTCCTGCGCCTCCTGCGCGGAAAGGAAATAGCCGGACGCCAGAATGGCCGTCCCGGCAAGCAGGGGTATAGTTCTCTTGTTGTGTATTGGATTTTTCATCGTTTCTCAGTCCCCGTTTTTCGGTCCTTACTGTTCATCCTAACCCGGGGTGCGGAGGATAGTTTCGCCCCTCCCTGAGAAAACGACACCTTAGGCCGCTACCGCGCTCTCCAACTCCACCGCCACCTTTGGAGCATGCAACAGCGTATTGTGCACCAGGCAAGCCTTCACCGCCCGCATCACTCCTTCCCTATGCCGCTCTTCCAACTCGCCCGTCCGCACCACTATCCGGAACTCCCCAATTCGTGCCGGCCCGGTTGCCTTTACCGCATCCACCGTTACTTCCAGCCCCTCCACGGGCAGATTTCGCACCTTCAAATACTCCACGGCGTAATACCCCGCGCAAGTTCCCAGAGACACAAGCAAGAACTCCGGAGGAGTCATCCCCCCGTTCTCGCCCTTGTTCGACTCCGGCTGATCGCAAACAATCACGTGCCCCCGAGACTCCGCCCGAAAACGCACCTTATCCTCGTATGTCACTCTAACGTTCACTTCTCTAAGCTCCATCTCCCTGGATGCAGCCCACGCAAACAAGGTGACAGCCTACGCCTTCCGCCAATCCACTCGCGCCCGCAAATCCGCCACCCCTGCCAGTTCCTTCGCCGCCGCCACGCGAAACGAGAGCGCATCGTCCAGCCAGTCCTGGCTCTCCCCGCTCGCATGCTGCATCGCCACCGTGATCGTATACTCCTGCCGCACCAGCCAGCATTCCCAACGAAAATCCAGTTCCAGCACATCCCCCGCCCGAAACTCCCCCAGCGAAATCCGCTCTGCCCGCGTATTCGTCCCGTACACATCGATCCCCAGCCGGTTCCGGATCAACAGCCCCGCAATCGGCTCCTTCGAATCGCGATGAAACCGCGCCCGCACCCGCACCCTCGCCGCCTGCCCATGATCCAGCACCGCCACCGCCTCACCACGCTCATCCAACAATTGGATATCTTCAATCTGCGACGTCCCATCCCCATGCCGGAAACTGCACGGCAACGCGCTCACCGGCCCGCGGTGCAATGCCGCCCGCTGCCGCTCATGCACCAGCCCCACATACCGGTTCACCACATCGTTCGGCGATCCCTGCGCCTCCACCTTCCCATTTAGCAGAAACACCGCCCGGTTCGACAGACGCTTCACCAGCCCAAGATCGTGCGAAACGAACAGCGTCGTCACCCCGCGCGCCTTCATCTCCTCAAACTTCTGAATGCACCGCGCCGAAAAGATCGCATCTCCCACCGACAGCGCCTCATCCACAATCAGAATCTCCGGTTCCACATGGATCGCCGTCGAAAACGCCAGCCGCACATACATCCCGCTCGAGTATTCCTTCACCGGCCGGTCGATATATGGCCCGATCTCGGCAAACGCCTCGATTTGCGGAAACGCCCGCTCCATTTCCTTCCGCGTCAATCCCATGATCTCTCCGGAAAGAAACACATTCTCCCGCCCCGTAAATTCCGGATTAAACCCCGCCCCCAATTCGAGCAACGCCGCGATCCGTCCCTTCCGCAGCACTCGCCCCCGCGTCGGTTCCACAATCCCCGCCACAATCTGCAACAGCGTCGATTTCCCCGACCCGTTCGGCCCCACCACACTCACAATTTCGCCCTTCCCGATCGAGAACGAAACATCGTCCAGCGCCCAAAAATCCTCATGCCGCCGCACCCCAGTCAACGGCAATGCCTCAATCAGCCGGTCCAGGGGCCGGCGATACAGGCGATACAGCTTCGACACATGCTGGATGTCAACCACGCAAGATCGAGTCTACCACCCGCATCCGTGTTCATCTGTGTCCATCTGTGGCCCAAATTCCAACCCCACGATTTCGTGCTACACTACTTGCTTCTGGTAGAGGAGCGGCAACCATCAGTAGCCTCGCTCGCAACTCCGCGTTCGTTGCGGAGAGCAGGCCAAAGGGGTTGGGTTTATCCACACGGATCACCAAATCTGTGCCGCCGAGACGCCGCCGTCAACGATCGGCGCGGCTGTTGGGGGTTCGGGCTAAATCCCGGCCACTGTCATCTGGGATTCCGGATGGAGCGCTATCGGGAAGCAGAACCTCGCCTCGCACGCAGTCTCTTCCTGTTCAACCTTCCTCCAATTCCCAACGAAACGAGTACTGTTAGCCATGAATGTCTTTGAACTCACGCATCAATTAATCAATATTGAATCCATCACCGGCAATGAACTTGCCGTCGGCAACCAGCTCGCCGCCATCCTCAAGGATCTCTGCGGCCGCTTCAACGGCAAACTCGAGATCTTCGAGGTCGAACCCAACCGCAACAACGTCCTCGCCACCTTCGGCGACCCCGTCGTCACCTTCTCCACCCACATGGACACCGTCCCGCCCTACTTCGCGTCCCGCGAGGACGACGAGTTCATCTGGGGCCGCGGTGCGTGCGACACCAAAGGCATCATCGCCTCCATGATTACCGCCGTGGAAGCCCTCCTCACCAGTGGCGTCCGCAACATCGCCCTCCTCTTCGTCGTCGGCGAAGAACGCAACTCCGCCGGAGCCTACTTCGCCGCCAAAAACCCGCGCGGCTCCAAGTACCTCATCAACGGCGAACCCACCGAGAATCAGCTCGCCCTCGGCTCCAAGGGAGCCATGCGCCTCGAAATCGAAACCACCGGCCGCATGTCCCACTCCGCCTATCCCGAACTCGGCGACTCGGCAATCAACAAACTCCTCGATGTCCTGCAGGACGTTCGCGCCCTTCAATTCCCCATCGATCCCGTCCTCGGCGACAGCACCGTCAACATCGGCACCATCTCCGGCGGCCGCGCCCCCAACGTCGTCCCCGACTACGCCAAAGCCGAACTGCTCATCCGCTTGATCGATGACGGCGAAAATCTCCGCCAGTCCATCGACCGCTGCGTCAACGGCCGCGCCACCGTACGCGAACTCCTCCGCATCCCGGCCCTCCGCCTCAAGAGCTTCGAAGGCTTCCGCACCGCGGTCATGAAGTACACCACCGATATCCCGGCCTTCAACGGAGCCTGGGGACAGCCCCTCCTCATCGGGCCCGGCACCATCCACGTCGCCCACACCAGCGAAGAGCGCGTTCCCAAGCGCGAACTCCTCGAAGCCGTCGAAATATACCAAAAACTCGCGCACCTCCTCCTCGCAGGTAGCGCGGGCTCCTAGCCTGCCGGGTCGAGACTCATCTCGCGAATAACTGGAGATCAACGCCATGATCGTCATGAAGTTTGGTGGCTCTTCCGTCGAGTCCGCCACCGCCATCGCCCGTGTCGCATCCATTGTGAAAGCACGCGAAGACCGCCGCCCCGTGGTGGTGGTCTCCGCCATGGGTAAGACCACGAACCGCCTCCTCGCCATCGCCAAAGCCGCGGCCGAAGGCGAACAGGGCGAGGCGCTCCGCCTCCTCGGTGAGTTGAAGGAATACCATCGCACCGAAGCGCTCCAGATCGTCCGCGAACAGGACCGCGCCGAACTCGCCCAACTCCTCGACGAACACTTTACGGAACTCTCGCTGATGGTCGCCGAGATCGCCCAGGTCGAAGAATTCTCCCCGCGCATGGTGGACGCCGTGTCCAGCATGGGTGAGCGCCTCTCCTCCCGCATCGTTACCCTCGGCTTCCGCCACGCCGGCATGGACACCGTCCACGTCGACTCGCGCTCCGTCCTCATCACCGATACACGCCACACGCAAGCCGCTCCGCTCTTCCCGCGCACGTATGCCCGCATGCAGGAAGTCGTGGCCCCGCTCGCCGCAAAGCAGGTCGTCGTCATGGGTGGCTTCATCGGCTCCACACAGAATGGCGTCACCACCACCCTCGGCCGCGGCGGTTCCGATTACTCCGCCTCCATCATCGGAGCAGGCATCGGAGCCGAAGAGATCCAGATCTGGACCGACGTCGATGGCATGCTCACCTGCGACCCCCGCATCGTCCCCGGCGGCTACCGCATCAAGACCATCTCTTTTGCCGAAGCCGCTGAGCTCGCCTACTTCGGCGCCAAGGTGCTGCACCCCGCCACCGTGCTGCCTGCCGTCGAAAAGAACATCCCGGTGCTGGTGCTCAACTCCCGCAACCCCGAAATCAGCGGCACCCGCATCGTCAAGGAAACCGTGCCGTGCCGCAACGTCATCAAGTCCATCGCCTGCAAAACCGGGATCACAGTGGTCAAGATCCAGTCCCTCCGCATGCTCATGGCCCACGGCTTCCTGCACCGCATCTTCGAGGTCTTTGACCGTTTCCACACTCCCGTCGATATGGTCACCACCTCCGAGGTCAGCGTCTCCCTCACCATCGACAACGACAAGAACCTTGATGAGATCAGAGACGAGTTGGGCCGCATCGCCGAAGTTGGCGTCGAAACCAATCGCGCCATCGTCTGCGTCGTCGGCGAAAACGTACGCGGCACCCCCGGCATCGCCGCGCGCATCTTTCGTTCCCTCGCCGGAATCAATGTCCTCATGGTTTCGCAAGGCGCCTCGCAGTTGAACTTCAGCTTCGTCATCGATGCCACCGAATTGCGTCCCGCTGTCGAATCCCTGCACGCCGAATTCTTCTCTACTCTCGATCCGGAGGTCTTTGCATAATGGCCAAACTCGCGCTGGTCGGCTACGGCAAGATGGGCAAGATGATCGATTCCCTTGCCCCCGAATACGGCTTTGAAACCGTGCTCCGCCTCGACGAGTTCAACAACGTCGACGGCGCGGGCATGACCAGGGAGCACTTCGCCGGCGTCGATGTCGCCATCGAGTTCACCACCCCGCACACTGCCGTCGAAAACATCGGGCGCCTCGCCGCACTCGGTGTCTCCACCGTCGTCGGCACCACCGGTTGGACCGCGCAACTCGACCACGTCCGCGAAATCGTCGCCCGATCCGGCATCGGCTTCGTCTGGAGCCCCAACTTCTCCATCGGCGTCAACGTCTTCAACCGCGTCGTCGCCGAAGCCGCACGCCTCCTCGCCAATGAGCCCTCCTACGGAGCCTGGGCCTGGGAGATCCACCACAACACGAAAAAGGACGCCCCCTCCGGCACCCTCATCCAACTCGTCGATCGCATGCAGTCCGCCGGTTACGCACGCCACATCGACATCTCCTCGAATCGCGCCGGGGCCCACCCCGGCACCCACGAGATCGGCTTCGATTCCGCCGCCGACACTATCACCCTGCGCCATGCCGCCCGCAGCCGCGAAGGTTTCGCCCGCGGCAGCCTCAAGGCCGCCCAATGGCTCGTCGAGACGAAGAAAAAAGGTTGCTTCGATTTCACCGAAGTCCTATTCGGCTAAATATTCTTAATAATAAAATCCAAAAACCCTCTTGCAATTTTCCGGC